>JBDNIA010000503.1:0-3487 GCA_041688525.1 Crocinitomicaceae bacterium
CGCTGAATTTAGCTACCAAATCAGTACCTCTCAATTCGCCTGTACTTCGTTTTTCGGTAACAATGGTAAAATTAACTGATTAATCCTCCGATTCAATAGAATTGCTATTTTCCAAATAATTCGAAGCAGCTTGAAAAAGCCATGCACCAGCATTTACATCCGGGTCTTCCATGTCGTAAATAGTTGTTTTCATTGCATCAACTTTGTAATTGGTTTGGTTTACAAAACGCTTTGTTAGTGCAAATATTGCATCTTTACTTTCTGGAACAAAAGAAATTTCAGTTCCTGCATGAAATTTAGAATTATCACTTTCCAACTTAACACTTTCCAAAGGTTTTGTTGAATGTGAATCATGGATTTCCTTTTTCTTACAAGAAACAAATCCCACTGAAATTACAATGCCTAAAAGGCAAAATTTACTTAAATTATTTTAAATTGTTAGTCGTAAGACAATATCAGCAAATAGTTATCACAATTTCTTTTTCATTCTATAAACATCAAAAAAAAAATAATCACACCTAAAATACTACTAAAACAATCTAAATTTTATATATTCGAAATTATATTTAGAATAAACATGCAGAACAATATAGGATTTCGAATTAAAAAAATACGAGAAGATAAACGAATGACACAAGATTATTTAGCCGCTCGTCTCGACGTAACACAAAGCAATTATGGTTGACTTGAAAAAAATGACAATAGGTTAACCATTACAAAATTGATCAAAATAGCTGGAATATTGGAGGTAAAAGTTAGCTTTCTTTTGGATGAAAAAAGTGAAAAATCAATTCAACTAAAAAACAACCAAAATGCTCAAGCTTATAATATTGAATCTGCAATAAACGCAGATCAAGAACACATTGCCTCCCTCAAAGAAGAGATTTATTTTCTGCGAAATTTGTTAAAACCAGAATAACATAGAAATACTCTACAAAAACGTAACAACCGTCTTGGTCAAAGTTTTCATTCCTGGAATTTGAAAATGCATGTTGGTGGAGTGTTGGACCAACCAAGTGGAGTTCAAATCGAAAATAATTTCTTCTTTTTCGATGATGGAAACTTGGCTTGGTTCTACTTTTTCTAATTTACTGTACGATTTTTTCAACTGTTGCAATAGAAAAAACTTGTCGTATTCAAGACTCGTTTTTACAATCATTTTATCGTTTACTTCCATCGTTTCCATCTTCATAAGCGCTGGAAAAAGTGTGTCACTTTTGCTTGCAGCCGTCAGATCGTGCGTCATAACTTCTCGCGTAATGGAGGAATTCATTGGAAAAGCAATGTTGTAAGCAGAAAATATAGAAGTGGTTTTGTTTAAAATAGCTTGTTCGACTAAGGGGTACATTTCTTCAAATCGCTTGTTAAACTCCACTGCAATCATTCGTGATTCTGATTCCGTTTTATTCTCCTTTGCACACCATTTTCGGAGCTCTTTCAGGGAAGTATATTTTACGTTTCTAGAAATTTCTAATCCATTTCTAACCTCAATTGCTGCCCCCGTTTTATTGTTGACTTTGATTTTCAGTTCTGCCTTGCCAATTTCAATTTCTGCGTTTTCTAAAAGGGAATTTATTTTTTCAGGTGCTAATGATATATAAATCTCGTCTGATTTCTTCAAAACACTGCCTAATTTGTCCAAACTTATGTAACTCAACAAATACTGCTCGTCAACAGCTAAAACTTTAATTTCAATATCGTAATCTGAACGCAAGTCAGAGATTAAGCTATCGTCGTAAACAACTTTCGTTGACATTTCTGTATGAACTTTTCGGGTATCCCCGACTTTCCAATGTGGGGAAACTTGATATAATTCCTGTTCTTGAGAAAAGACAATATGAATTGAAAAGAAAACGAAGAGTAATGCGACTAGTTTCATGCTTTACTTAAAATCAAGTTTAGTCAAAGATAAAACACTCTTTCTCAGTTTTCATGGCAAACGAAATAGAGTTTACACATGAAATTGTTGCTATCATCTTGTAATTGATTAAAAAATTCCAGTTCTTCAAAACTTTAACGTTTGATTGATGTTGATATCCTAACTTTACAGATCAATCACAGATTTCTAATTTATAGAATGTATAGATATTTATTTTTTACTCTTCTTTCCTTCACTTCACTTCAGACACTAGCACAACGTTCTGATTCCTTAACGGTCAAAAACAATAAATATAGTATTAGCGGTTATTTGAGCTCTGGCCTTACGGGCGAGGCTTTAATAGGAGCGAAAGTATATTGTCCCGAACTGAAAACTGGATCTATTTCAAATAATTACGGATTCTATTCGCTTCAATTATCTGAAGGAAAACACAGCGTTGAATTTCGATTTACAGGTTTAGAAACCGCCATTCAGGAAATAAACCTGACAGAAAACATACAAATAGATGTCGAAATTGGCTCAAAAATGCAACAAATCGATGAAGTCCAAGTCAATGCAAAAAAAGGTCAAAATGTAGAATCAACCAGATTGGGGCAAATTGAATTGGAAGTGGAAA
This sequence comes from Crocinitomicaceae bacterium, assembly GCA_041688525.1. Taxonomy (GTDB): domain Bacteria; phylum Bacteroidota; class Bacteroidia; order Flavobacteriales_D; family Crocinitomicaceae; genus UBA2040. The sequence continues at coordinate 2,496 of JBDNIA010000503.1, forward strand.
AAATAAAAACTTTGCCGGCTTTCATGGGCGAAGTTGACATTATAAAAGTCATACAGCTTCTACCTGGCGTAAATAGTGCAACGGAAGGCGGACAAGGTTTCTACGTTCGAGGCGGTGGTCCAGATCAAAATTTGGTGCTTCTCGATGAAGCTGTCGTTTACAATGCAGCGCACCTTTTCGGTTTTTTCTCTGTATTCAATGTTGACGCAATTAAAAGTGTCAACCTCATCAAAGGCGGAATGCCAGCTAACTTTGGTGGAAGAATGTCTTCGGTACTGGAAGTGCAAATGAACGAGGGAAATAACAAAGAATTTAAAGTTAAAGGAGGCTTGGGATTGATTTCTTCACGTCTTACCCTAGAAGGACCAATCGTAAAAAACAAAGGTTCATTCATTGTCTCGGCGCGCCGCACTTACATCGATGCGATTATGAAAGTCGCTATCCCAAAAACATCCGCTTTTTTCGGTTCTAGTTATTATTTCTACGATTTCAATTTTAAAGCAAATTATCGTTTAGGACCGAAAGACAAAGTGTTTCTAAGCGGTTATTATGGAAAAGATAAATTCATTTACGGAAATAAAAAAGACGATTTCACCGTCCGTATGCCTTGGGGAAATGGAATTGCTGCAGCGAGATGGAACCATTTATTTTCCAGTAAATTATTTATGAATGTGACATCAACGTTTACAGATTATTTGTTTGCCTTTAATTCCACACAAGACGAATTTACCTTTGACTTGGCGTCAGGCGTCCGAGATATGGGTGGAAAAGTAGATTTTTCTTATTTCCCAAATACACGACATAAATTAAAATGGGGCGCTGAATATATTTTCCACACCTTCACACCGACAAGTGTTGCTGTAAAACAAGCAGACGTGACTTTCGATACAGGATTAGCACAAAAGCTTTATAGCCACGAAACAGCTTTTTACATTTTAGATGAGTTCGATGTTTCTGAAAAATTCAGAATCAATGCTGGCCTGCGTTACAGC
>JBDNIA010000504.1:0-5897 GCA_041688525.1 Crocinitomicaceae bacterium
AGGAACAGCAGTTTGGAATGGCAAAAACTTAAACGGAGAAAAAGTCGCTTCAGGTGTTTATCTTATTTGGACAGCTGCAAATGAAGGAAAAGGCAGAAAAGTGGGTAAAGTGTTGATAATAAATGATTAAATGAAAGAAAATGACCTTGGTATCTTCTTGCAAAGAACCGCTTTTTCGGAATCTAGCGTAATCGTCAGTTACTTCACTCGAAATCACGGTTTTCAAAAATTTGTCTTTCGTGGTGCGAAAAAGAAATCCGCTCATCTTTTTCCGTTGAATATACAAGAATTAGTTTATTACCACCGCCTAGAAAGCGACTTGGGGAATTTAAGTTCTACTGAATCAACGATGGAAGTACAGAACATACCTTTTGACCCTATACGATCGAGTATCGCCTTTTTTTTAGCCGAAGTTCTTCAAAAATGTTTGACACATACTGAAAAAGATGATCATTTATTTTCCTTCCTTCATCAACAAATCGAGATACTAGATAAAAGTGATGATTTGGCTTTATTTCCCTCTAAATTTCTTCTCCTTTTAACCTTTCACTTGGGAATCGAGCCACATGTAATTAACGAAAATAGTAATACTTTCAATCTTGCAGACGGTGAATTCCATCACAGTCACACGGCTGATCTCAATTGTTCGGGAGCAGCTGCCGCTGTCATTTTAGAATTACTTCGAGGGCTTAATCCAACTGTCGGGTATACGCTCCGAAAAGAAGTTTTAAACGCGTTGATCTTGTATTATAAATTCCATGTTGATCATTTTGGGAATTTGAAGACCAAAGATATCATTGAATCCGTTCTCGGAGATTAGTTGTGGCATAAAAAAAGTCATTCCCGCGGAATGACTTTAAAATTGCAAGCTGAGAGCCGTTAATTAAACAATATATTCCATCATCTTCGTGGAACTTTCATAAAGATAGTGGATAAATCTAAAATCTCCATAGAATTTGGCACAAAATTTTTCACTTTAACGTTAACTAGGACAATCAAATCATCCGTTAATATTGGCATTACCACAGCGTCATTCACTAGTTTTTGATCTGCAATGACAAATAATTGATTTCGTGTCGCCTCATCTTGCTCTTTAATTGCTTGATCGAGAATATCATCGAATTCTGCACTTCGGTAATGAAACGTATTGATGGTATTATTTTTTCCAATATTACGACTATAAAAAAGATTTAAGAAATTTTCAGGATGAGCATAATCTGCAATCCATCCTGAGCGCCAAATTTTTGCTTTACCGCTTGCAATTGCCTTATCGCGTTCGTCAATTGTACAAAGTTTTATTGTCAAATTAACCCCAAGATTACGTTTTAATTGTTCGAGTGCGCCCATCACCATTTTATGAGCCGGAGAATTCTGTTTTGCATTTACATATACCTCCAACTCTGGAAAACCACTTCCACCTGGATAACCAGCCTCCGCTAAAAGTTGTTGAGCGATTAACATATCATAAGGTAAAGGATTAACATCGTCATTTGGATAGAAATCCAAAGGGGGAATAAACCCGTGTTCTGCTGGCCAACCTTCGCCGCCCAACCAACTGTTCACCAATTCCGTTCTATTTACGGCCATATTAAATGCTCTACGAACGCGTACGTCACGAAATTCTTTGCTTTCATTAGCGAAACCGATGTAAATAATGCTCATGCTCGGCTCAGACATCACTTTGTGGATGACATTTTCTCCGTTTTGAGCATCAACCAACGATCCAAGAATATTGTCAATTTGATCGACAGGAATATTTAAAACTAGATCTATTTCTTCTTTTCTAAAACTTTCAAATTCTTGCCTTTTTCCCTCTGAATAGGTCATCTCTACTCCATCCAAATAGGGCAATTGGTTCCCAAAACTGTCTTTTTTCCAGTAACTTGAAAACCTTTTTAAAGTGATTCTATCTTTCGTTAATTCATTTAAAACAAACGGCCCTGTGCCAACAGGATTTTGATCTATGGAGCTTCCATACATTTCAATAGCTTCTTTTGCAACCATGGATAAACTATTGTGGGACATTATTTTCTCGAAACCAGAAAAAGCCTCCACCAGTTCAATTTGCAAAGTAGAATCATTGATAATTTTAATTCCATTTACGCCCGCCTTTGTCATTTTTGTTCGCGTACGCTTGTGAAATTTCTTTGCGCCTTTGATTTTGTTCTTCAACAAATAACTTGCTTTATTAATTTCCAAACCTGAACAAGCAAGATCTAAAGAATATTTAACATCTAGGACAGTCAATTTCCGTTTTTCACCATTGAAACAAGGATTATTGTGAAAAAAGACATCATTTCGAATTACAAAAGTGTAGATGGTTCCGCTGTCTGAAACAGAAAAAGACTTTGCAATATTTGGAACCGTACGCATGGTATGCATATCCGTTTTTAAAAGCGTTTCAAACATTTGACAAGTTATGTTTCTAGCGTATGAGTTTGTAGCTGCCAATGGGAAGAGCACATCCACTTTTTCAGGAGATTGAAACTTTAAAATACCACCGTAATACTTGCCTCCTTTGGCCTCTATGATAGTCGCTTCTTGCTCCAAATCATCGCTGCAAGCAGATAAAATCATAAGCAAAAAAAAGAATTTGAAATATTGTTTCATTCTACCCAAAGCGTTGTTTTGCGAAGTTACTAAAAACGAATTGCTCATCAATACCCTAACTTTTCCTTTGTTCGAAACAAAACCTCTTTTGCAATTAACCGAGCTTTCCGAGCTCCTTGCTCAAGCGCTTCATCTATCTCCGATTTGTGCATCATCAAATAATTGTACCGTTCACGAGTAGGTTTAAATCTATCAATTACGACGTCATACAAGGCTTGTTTTGCATGACCGTAACCATAACCCCCAGCAAAATATTTCTCCCTCATTTCAGTAACTTCTGCAGTGCTGGCAAGTAATCGATAAAGGGCAAAAACGTTACACGTATCTGGATTTTTTACTTCTTCTAATTCTTTGCTGTCCGTTTGGATTGACATAATTTGCTTTCGCAAGGCTTTATCATCTAAGAATATATTGATAAAATTATTTCGTGATTTACTCATTTTCTCACCATCTGTTCCAGGAACAATTTTTGTGTTTTCATCTATTACGGCCTCAGGAATAACGAAATTTTCACCCATTTGAAGATTAAATTTCGTTGCAACATCTCTTGTGATTTCTAAATGTTGAGATTGGTCTTTTCCAACTGGAACAAACTCTGCATCGTACAATAAAATATCGGCAGCCATCAATATTGGGTAATTAAACAAAGCGCTATTCACATCTCCCAATCTATCTGCTTTATCCTTGAAACTAGTGGCCAAAGTTAAACGCTGATAAGGGAAAAAGCTCAGCAAATACCACATCAACTCTGTAACTTCCGGGATATCACTTTGACGATAAAAAACAGTTCGGTTTAAATCCAATCCACAAGCCAACCATACTGCCGCAGTTGAATAGGTGTTTTCTTTCATCAAATCAGCATCTTTTATTTGCGTCAAAGAGTGTAAATTGGCAATAAACAAGAATGAATCGTTTTCTGGTTTCTTTGAAATTTCTATTGCTGGAAGAATTGCGCCTAATAAATTGCCCAAATGTGGTGTTCCTGTACTTTGTATTCCTGTTAATATTCGAGGCATCTTATCTTTTTGTCTAAAATTACAATTTTTCACTTCATTTTTCCTGTTGACATGCTACCTCAGCTCATTCTATTCCTTATTTTTGTCGAAATGAAATGGATTAAAGCATTGTTTTTCAACCTGTGGAAACTCTATGTTGGGCTAATTTTTAGTCTTACTGCTGTATTACTTTACCCGTTTTTCCTACTTATCCTTGCTTTGCCAAATGGTCGGCTACATTCTTTCAAACTCTTCGTGATTTGGAGTAGAATAATACAAATATTTTGTTTGTATCCATCAAAAAAGAACCAAAACATTTCAAAAGTTGTCGGTCCGATGATAATTTTACCCAATCATACTTCCTATTTAGATATTTTTCTAATGTGTTCTTTATTCCCCGAGAAGCCTTTTTTGTTCATGGGAAAAAGTGAAATTTTGAGTTATCCAATTATTAAAACGTATTTTAAAAAATTGAATATTCCTGTCGATCGCACCAATAAAATAAGAGCCGGGCAAGCCTTTATTAGGGCAAAGCTAGCCCTAGAAGAGGGTTTTTCATTGGTTATATTTCCAGAAGGAGGTATTCCTCATAAAAAAGCACCTGAACTCGGCAATTTCAAGGACGGCGCCTTTTTACTAGCTGAAAAAACAGGAGTTCCTCTGATTCCTATTGCTTTTCTTAATCATCACAAATTATTCTCTGACCCCAACGACTTTTTCGGTTCAGCAGGTCCTGGGGTTTCACACGTATATGTTCATGATCCTGTTTATGTGAAAGTTGGATTCGTTGCCGAAACGCGAAAAATATGCAAGGATTTAATCCAAAGCAGTTTAGACGAGGATGCGAAAAACAAATGAAATCCATTACCTTTGTCACTCAATAGTTTAAAATGAAAATCACAGACGAAGTAGTTGAACACATTGCGCACCTTGCTAGATTAGAGTTTGAAGGAGAGAAAAAAGTTGCCATCAAATCGGATTTGGTGAAAATCATTTCCTTCATGGAGAAACTGCAAGAAGTTGATACCGAAAATATTGAACCATTGATTTTCATGTCAGAGGAAGTAAATGTTCTTCGTGAAGATGTTGCAAAAGTTACTATTACACAAAATCAAGCTCTAAAAAACGCTCCACAAAAAGACTCAGACTATTTTAGAATTCCGAAGGTTTTGGACAACAAATAAAAAAGTTGTAAGTTGCGAGCTATTGCTGCGTAATTTTTAGTTGCAAGTTCTTTGTGCTTAAGATTATTTTTGTGATATTAAATAAACAGGTAAATGGTCCAAAAAAAAACGATATAAATTCTGCGTACTTTCTTCACCTCGGATCAGCAGAAATTTTTATTGTCACTTATTGATGTATTATTAGTGGCAAGACGTTATTTTACACCAAGCACACCAAGAATCCCTCGAGCTAAAACTCCAAACAAGCTATTGTCTTTCGTTCTTCGGGTTGCTTGACGCGCAATGTCCTTCCAAAGTTTTTCGTTTGCAGCTACTTTACCCCTTTCCTCTCGGTCTTGAATTTTGCGCAGACGCTCAATTTCTTTTTGCTTTACAGCCATTCGTTTGGCTTCTGCTTTTTGCAGTTCAGCTAACTCCTTATCCTGATCAGCACTTTTCTTTTCTTGTTGCTCTTCTGAAGCAGCTTTAGCAATTTTCCTCGCTAGAATTTCATAAGCGCTTTCGCGGTCTATTTCTTCGTTGTATTTTTCAGCGATTAAGGACTTTTTTACCAATTCATCCACCTCGTCATCCTCTAAAACATTCATTCTTGTTAAAGGCGCGCGACAAATCGTTACAGCCAAAGGTGTTGGAATTCCTTTTTCGTTCAAAGCACTTACCAAGGCCTCTCCAATACCCATTTGGGTAATAATTTCATCGGTTTTATAAAACGCTGTTATCGGGTAATTCTGTGCAGCTTTTTTAATCGCAGTTCGATCTTTTTCCGTAAAAGCACGTAATGCATGTTGAACTTTCAGTCCCAATTGAGAAAGAATAGCATCTGGGACATCCGTAGGATTTTGTGTGCAAAAAAAGATGCCTACTCCTTTCGAACGAATCAATTTTATGATTACTTCCAACTGATCCATCAAGGCATCCGAAGCTTCGTCGAAAACTAAATGTGCTTCGTCAATGAAAATGCACAATTTCGGCTTTTCTGAATCCCCCTCTTCCGGGAACGTATTGTAAATCTCAGCCATTAAACTCAGCATGAAAGTGGAGAATAATATTGGTTTTGCTTGAATGTCCATCAAACGAATAATAGAAATAATTCCATTTCCATTTTTAT
>JBDNIA010000505.1:0-8171 GCA_041688525.1 Crocinitomicaceae bacterium
CCTTTTTACAAAAATCGACTTGAAAATGTGGCTAGATCATCCATTTGAAAAACAATCAGAATCTCCTCCAAAATCAATACAAGGGGTTCTGTTTTGAAAAAGTGTCATCTTCTTCCTGAAAGTCAATAGAATCAACCTACGATTTCGATTTGTAAATTAGTTAGGACGCTATTGAAATAATTCACCTCGTTAGCTACAAATATAGGAATTGATAAATTTATAATTCTGCAAATCCAATGAATAAATATCTTGAGACTTTTTTAATTTTGGAATCAATTCCTGATTTTTAAGGCTAAAATAAATTAATGATTCGTCTAGTTGCTCTTTCTCTTTTTTTTCACGTTTTACTCGGTTGTGACTTTAAAGCGGAGAAAAAGATTTCTGTTAATTCAAAGAATGAATTCTCAATTTCAAAAAGGTTTTTCGAGGATAGAAAGATTTTCCCTAATTTATCTGGGAGAGACAAAAAGCAAAAACGAAAAATAATTCAAGAATATTTTAACAAGACTTTGGGCTCGCAACAATTCAGTGGTAGTTTTTTGGTTGCTCAAAACGGTCAAATTATTTTTGAGAAATACCAGGGTTTTAGCAACTACGAGACAGGAAAAAAGATTAATTCCAGAACAGCTATTCATTTAGCTTCAGTGGGAAAGGTGCTAACAGCAACTGCAATAATGAGATTAGTTCAAATAAAAATATTGAAATTGGATCAACTGGTTCAATTCATCTTGCCCAAATTTCCTTATGACGCTGTCACGGTTCGTATGTTACTCAATCATAGAAGTGGCGTTCCTAAATATGCCAATTTCTCATCAATCGACTCAGTTTGGAATACGCAAAATACATTAACGAATCAAGCTATTTTAGATTTGCTTTCGAAGCATAAATTTCCTTTAGACTTTAAACCGGATACGAAATTCACGTATAATAATAGTAATTATGCTCTACTGGCGCTTATTATTGAGAAGTTGACCGCAAAATCGTTTTCAGTTGCCATGAGAGATCTCGTTTTTGACCCGATTGGTATGCGGAATACATTTGTGATGAGATTAAAAAAAGACAGCGCGTATATATCGCAATCCTATAAAAGTAATTATTCTAAAATTCCATTTGATTTTTTGGATGCAATCTATGGAGATAAAAATATTTATTCCACTCCGCACGATTTGATTCTATTTGACATGGCTTTTTACAACAATAAATTCATTTCAGAAGATTTAAAAAAGGAGATTTATAAGGGATATAGCTATGAAAAATATGGCATAAAGAATTATGGACTTGGAATCCGTCTCAAAGAGTGGGAAACAGGACAAAAAATATTTTACCATAATGGCTGGTGGCATGGCAATAATTCATGTTATGTTACCTTGAAAAAAGAAAAGGTTACGATAATTGTTTTATCAAATATATACAGCAGAAAAGTATACGATGCGATTCGACTTTCGTCTATTTTTGGTGATTATCCATTTGAATTAGAAATGAATTCTGCAGACGAACGAGGTATTGAAATTTTATTTAAAAAACACGTGAACTAACAAGTTAACGGATTCAAATGCTTGACGATTTAACAAAAAGCGTTTACTGTTTAAAACTTCACACCGATTCCAGCAGAAAACGAATATTGTCCATAGCCATCAAAGTTCAGCAATCCAATATAAGAAAGAGAAGTCGTGAAGTTGTTAGCAAAATGATATTCGAATCCCATTTCACTGCCTATATCTAAGTAATTATAATTTTCTTGAAATTTTAATGGGCCATTGTCATTCATGTAATTTCCATTGGTATCGTAATTAGCTGTCGAATAACTTGGATATTTGCCAATTCCAACGCCCGGTGAAAAGAAAAACTGAAGTGGCCTTTTTGCGCTACTTGTAAAACGCAAGGCAAGGAAAGTGTGCTTCGATTTTATTGTTAAATTTAAAATATCTTTTGTTTTAGAGCCGATTCTATATACGGACACGCCAAAACGAGGAGTGAAACGGTGGGTATATTTAAAAGTATGATTTGTTAATCTAAGAGGGTCAAGATTTTGAAAAATTGAACTTCCATACTTTCCCAATCCAAAAGAGATGCTAAAAATATTTTTACTGAATTGAGGAATCTCCTTTTTAGCTCTTTGATTGTTCTGCGCAAGACCAAAAAAAGCTAATCCAATAAATATAATGGATATAAATAGGTTTTTTGTCATCCTAGTAGATTTTGGTTGGAGTAGGTAATAATTGAATAGGGTTGTTTTTTTGTGCTGAATTTTCTTTAACCATATTCCCGCGAACAAACTGAATCATTGAAGTATCAGATGAAGTTATGTTTCTTGGATTTTTGTATTTACCAACATAGCCCGTCACACTAACTTCTACAGTTGTCTTAATTATCGCGCCTGTTCCAGTGAAATTTTTTGTGACACTATAAATCGGTTCAACTAGAATATCAGCACCACTTTTTACCATAGCCTCGGCTAAGGCTAACTCTCTGAAGTATTCTTCGGTCAAACCTTTTGCAATTTCACCAGAAGACGCCCCAGTTACTCTAATACTCATATCTACATTTAAATCTACGATTAGTGGATAAGCTGAAATTGAAGTGCGTTGAATATCCGAAGTTTTGTTCGTCCGTGTTTTATAGATTCCTGAAATTTTTGAAACGGTACAAGACGAAAGTATAATTGATGCAAAAATTGTCCATTGTAGTGATAATTTTGTCATAAGTTTTTTATTTTAGTTCTTAACAAATGTATATCCAATAAAATGTTTTATCAATACCTACTAATAGGTATTTATTAAAGTTCAATTTGTATTGTCGTTCCTCTTTTGTCGTTCACTTTCAATGGAGAAAGTTCCTCCCATTTCTTTTATTCTGCGTTCAATGGATAATAATCCAAATCCAAAGTTGGTCGTGCTTTTGTCAAATCCCTCGCCGGCATCAATACACTGGAAAACGAGTGAATATTCGTAACAAAAAAAATCAATTTGAATATTTTTAGAACCCCCACGTTTTCGGGAATTATTTATCAATTCTAAAAAAATAAAATATAAATTTTGGGCTTTTTTGGTATCAATGGTTTGTGGGAAATCGTATGTTTGAAATTCAATTTTGGTACCTGTGATGGTTTGATTGAAAATATTAATTTGACTTGCCATGGCGTCCACTAAGGCCCCAAAATCTAAAGATTTCGGCATTATTTGATGTGAAACTTCACGAATATTTTCAGAAAACGAATATTGTACATCGCCTGCAAAGTTCAGCAATCCAATATAAGAGAGAGAGAAGTCGTGAAGTTGTTAGCAAAGTGATATTCGAATCCTATTTCACTGCCAATATCTAAGTAATTATAATTTTTTTGAAATTTTAATGGACCATTGTCATTTAGATGAGTATCCAATGCCAATCACAAACATGGATTGACCAAAATTAGGCATACCCAAAACAATACCTGAGTGTATATTGAATTGGTTGAAATTAAAAATGATTCCTCCTTCAACATTGAGGTTCCAACCACTGTAGGTTTCATCAATTACGACACGTGTCCCGTAATTAGTACCTGTACTAGGACCAAATTCGTCAAATTCGTATAAATATCTGAATCGAGTGAAACCAATACCAGTATAACCAAATACACCGAACTCGTCCAAGTCACCTGATATGCGCTTTGTAAGGCCAAGATTAACTTCTAAACGTGAATAGCGACTTAATCCATTGTAATCGTATATCCAACTGCTATTGTCGATGACACCATCTATCATTTTTTGATCTGAGAATTCATACCCATTTAGGTTGGAGCGATAATTAAAATATAGGCCAACACTCGACATGTTTAGGCTACCACTCATTACCCCGAAAGGAGCATTCATTCCACAACTCCAGGCAGTCAAATTTCTAGAGTTTGTAAAACTATTATTGGCATTAGTTGTTACAACATTCTTTGATGGTAAGCCTGGTTTTGGGAGTGTATTAATTACCGTTTGCGCAGGATTTTCCTGAGGCGCAGTATTAGGTACAACTGTTTTTTGGAGAGCAGTGTTATTTCCATCCAATATAACTCGGAGTTTTTCTTTTGCCACTGCGGCTTTGTCGTAATCTTCTTTTTTTAATGCTTCTTCAATTTGCAAGCGAAGCTCATTTTTTTGATTGAGACTTTTTATCTCTTCATTAAGGGCAGCGGCTTTTGAATAATCTTGGGCATTCACCGCTAATTCTAGTTTTTTCTTTAAATCAGACAGACTTTTAGCTTCAGCGTTTCGCTTGTCTAATTCAACCTGTATTTTTGCAGCAGTTGAATAATCTGTCTTTTTTATAACTTCGGCTTTTTGAGTTTGTAAATCACTTGTTGTTATAAAGCTGTATTCATTGGATTGAGCGAAGGTTCTAAATTGAATTAAAACACTTAATAGCAGAAGAAGAGCTGTTTTTTTCATCTTTACGTAATTATTAAATATCGGACTAATATAAATTGTAAAGGAGACATCCGCCGGATGTCAAGGTAATGTTGCCGCTCCATGTCTCCCCAGTGCTTGCATTTGCAGAATAACTATAGGAACCTGGAGTGCCCGAAAAGTTGGCGCATCCCGAAGTATTGCAGGAAGAAGGATTTGTATTTGAGGTTATACTAGCTGATGACGATACACAGTAAACAGTAATAGCGCCTATTGTATTGTCGTCATTCCAAAATGTTACTTTACCTTGCGTCGTGCCGCCTGTTCCGCCGCCTGTTCCGCCACCTGTTCCACCACCTGTTCCACCACCTGTTCCACCACCTGTTCCACCACCTGTTCCACCGCCTGTTCCACCACCTGTTCCACCGCCGGGACTTTGATAGGCAGACGTAGGTTCAGGTACTTCTTTTTCGCATGATTGGAGACTGAAAAAGCCCACGACTATTAACATGATTGATAAATGGTGTTTGATTTGGATTGTTGTTCTCATAGTTTTTGTTTTGAATATTAGTTTTCAAACAAAACTACTGATGGGAGCTACTGCTGTCAATACCGATTAGTGAGTATTTTACTCGTTTTCAAGGGTAAATTTCTACTTTTACAAAACATAGAGTTATCATTATCAATAAATACCTTGCTTAAAGTAGGGTAGAAATTCGCTGTTTTATTACAGGTTTCTGGGTAAATTTATTTGTACAATCGTTCCATATCTTGGTTCACTTTCCATTGAAAATTCACCTTTCATTTCTTTAATTCGTCGTTCGATGGAAGAAAGTCCGAATCCAAATTCTACGTTGTTTTTGTCAAATCCTTTTCCGTCATCAGTGCATTGTAACACGAAGGAATCTTCGTAACCAAAAAACTCAATTTGAATATTTTTAGAACCCCCATGTTTTCGGGAATTATTTATCAATTCTAAAAAGATCAAATATAAATTTTGGGCTTTTTTGGTATCAATGGTTTGTGGGAAATCGTAGGTTTGAAATTCAATTTTGGTACCTGTGATGGTTTGGTTGAAAATATTAATTTGACTTGCCATGGCGTCCATTAAGGCCCCAAGTTCTAAAGATTTCGGCATTATTTGATGTGAAACTTCACGAATGTTTTCAGAAAAGTCTTGTAGTTGTTCCTTAACCTCCGGGTTATCTCCTTCCTTGGTCAAGTTTATAATATGACCAATTGTACTCCCAAACTGATCATGAATTAAATTTGCAATGCTTTGTCGTTCGTTTATTTGTGTGGCTAAAATGGTGTTTATTGTTTTGTCTCTTTGGCTAACAATTTCTTGGCTTAACCGCATATTACTCTGAAAGGTTTCGAAATAGAAACGAACCAAAATGAATCCGAATAAAATAATATCGTAAACGGATAGAATCACGAGCCAATTTATATGTAAGTCCTTGTTTGTTAAACCAAAGGCTTTTAAGATGATTGAAATGGTCCAAACGAAGTGGGGAATAAATGAAAGAAGAACATAAATGCCATTTGCTTTATTTATTTTAAGATGTCTTATTCCAGCCAAAAGAATTGTAGCGATAAAGACAATAAAGTTTATATAGTTGAGTACTGATAAAATCTTAATTCCTTTCCATATTTCGAAAATATAAAATAATACGCTTATCAATAGATAAATAGTTGTGAGAATTGCTGAAAAACAAATAATTAAGTAAAGTTTGTAATCATTCTTTTTCAGTTGCAGAAAATAGGAGAGAAATAGAAATAAAATAATAAACCAAATGGTTCCAAAGTAAATAAGTCCTTCACTGAAATAAATAAAATTGGGGAACAACATAAACTTAGCCAATCCAGTCGCTATTATTATATAAATACTCGATAAAACGGAATAACATACGTATAAAAAGTAAAGTTTTTTGCCCGTTATAAGGTAGATTATTGAGTTGAATACAACTAAAAACCCAATCATTCCCAACACCAAGGAAAGAAGAAAAAAGTTATTATTCCCCCTATTTTCAATCGATTTAGTGGTTTCTAAGTAAAATGAGAAGTCCATAAATGAAATACTCTTTTTAAGTCGAGCTACATATTCATGACTTTCGTTCGCTTTTAGCTCAATTTGAAAAGCAGGTAAAGTTAAAAACCTGTTGTTTTCTGTTGTTCGATCCCCTAAAATTTCAATTTCCGAGCCATCAAAAAGTTGAATAGAATCGAGGCGAAAATTTTCAAAAATTAGCCAAAATTTAATCGTTTTATCGGTGTTGTTTTTTAAGTTGAAAATACACCATACTGCCGTTTTCTCGTTATAGCCTATGTTAATGTTTTCCTTTTCCTGAACAGGAAGGAAATACTGCCTTTTGTAATTATTAAAAGTGAATTTCGAGTTCTGGTCGAATGCCACCTTTGACTTAATTTCTATAGGTGGACGTGCAATAGTTGCCCAAATAAAATAGGGAAAAAATAGACTAATCCACAAGATTATTTTCATGGGCGAAACGAATTAATGAACCTATTCCTTGTATCTCTAATTTTTTATTTATATTTCTTCGGTGGGTGTCAACCGTGTGCTTAGAGATGAAAAGTTTATCACCAATTTCTTTACTCGTCATGCCAAAAACAACCCATTTAATGATTGCTTTTTCTTGCGGTGAAAGAAGTAGTTTTGAAGGAGAAAATTTATTTTTTTCAGAAAAATTGTGTGGGACTATTTTTCGTTTTACAGAGGAATAAAATGGCGAACCAAATGGAAGGTTTAAAGCCTCGTACAGTTTTTCTGCTGAGGCTCCTTTTTCTAAAAATCCCTGAAAACCTTTTTTCTCTGCTTTGTCAATTAGGTAGTCTTCTGAATAAGCAGTAATTAAAAAAATCTGCGTTTTTTGTAAAAGCTCACGGTTCGAGTCAATTAGATCAAATCCATTCGTTTGGTCGATATTTAAATCACACAAAAAAATATCGAAGCTTTCTGTTTTCAGAAGTTTAACGCATTCATCAGAATTATTGACGTATATAACCTCATACTGTTTTTCGGTTAGTAATTGTTTCAATCCTGCGCCGAAAAGTGCGTGGTCATCACAGATTAATATTTTAGCGAATGGACTCATTTTGTTTTCAAGGAGGTTAAAAGTAAAAATATTTCTCATCTTTCCCTTTAATATCTGATTCTGTGAACTTGATTAGTGGATTTATTCACTTTTAAATTCAATTAGTTTTCAGTAAATTCGCGCTACGAAAAACATTGCGATAATTTAAAAATAAAAGATAGCTAAAATGGTATTTGATTTAGATATGATCAAGAAGGTATACGCTCAATTTCCAAGTCGTATAGAGGCTGCAAGGAAAGCTGTAGGAAGACCTTTAACTTTAACTGAAAAGATTTTGTACGCGCACCTTTGGAACGGAAATGCTTCTGTTGAATTTGAACGGGGAAATGCATACGTAGATTTTGCGCCCGATCGTGTTGCAATGCAAGATGCTACTGCGCAGATGGCTTTATTGCAATTTATGCAAGCTGGGCGTAAAACTGTCGCGGTTCCATCTACGGTTCATTGTGACCACTTGATTCAAGAAAGAATAGGAGCTTCTGTTGATTTACAGGAGTCTGTAAATAAAAATAACGAAGTATTTAATTTTCTTTCTTCAATTTCTGACAAATATGGAATCGGGTTTTGGAAGCCAGGTGCTGGTATTATCCATCAAGTAGTTCTTGAAAATTATGCTTTCCCGGGAGGAATGATGATTGGAACCGATTCACATACTGTAAATGCAGGTGGACTAGGAATGATTGCA
>JBDNIA010000506.1:0-5147 GCA_041688525.1 Crocinitomicaceae bacterium
AACGTTTACCCAACTTTAGCTTTTCAACAGAGTTATTCTCCAAATTTTGCGCGATATACTTGTTTCGGCGGACCAAAATTATCGAACCGCAAGTATGGTGTGTTCAATTCAGCAGCGCGGTTCACCCCTGAAGTCTTGGATAGCACAATGACTACCCAGGTAGAAGGTTGGATAGAAATTCGTCCGGGATCTGGGGCCTACAACCGGGCGAAAACTTATAACAACGTAAAAATGTTCTACAATAGTTGCTCGGAACCTTGTCAAGTTACAGTATACCAGGCTGGCAGTCTAATTCATAAAGAAGATTTAATTGCAGATGGTGCGGCTCATACATTGACAATGAAGTTTAATGCTACACCGAATAGTTTGCGTTATGTTTTTACGAGCAAATTAAGCCCGAACATAAACGGTTTTTCGCTAGAAGGAGACTATGGCCTGCAAGTCGACAATATTGGCATGCGCGGCTCTAGCGGGACATTTTTTGGAGCTATTAATCAATCTTCATTCGTCAATATGATGTCTGAGCTAAATGTTGAAATGGTAATTATGCAGTTTGGAGGAAATTCCATTCCGGCAATGAAAGATAGCGCAGCCGTTAGAAACTATGCCCGATATTTTCAAGGCCAACTGCGAACACTCCGAAAGTTAAAACCGAATTTAGCCATAATGGTTATTGGGCCAAGTGATATGTCTAAATTAACCAATGGCATCTATGAAACTTATTCCTTATTGCCGTATTGTGTTAAGCAAATGAAAAAAGCCAGCTTGGAAATGAATGTTGGTTTTTGGGATTTATTCGATGCGATGGGAGGCAAAAATAGTATGCCGGCGTGGGTAGAGAAAAAATTAGCTGGTTCAGATTATATCCACTTTAGTATAAAAGGAGCAAGTATAGCTTCACAACTATTTTATGATGCCTTAATGGCTGATTATTTGAAATTTACACAAAAATGAGATTGAGCGTAAATCTAACGGTTATTTTATGTTTGCTGCTTTTTTATCCAGAAGCAAAAGCACAAGATCTTACATTACAAGATTCACTATCAAATTACAAACCGGATAATACTAGTGGTTTTGACTCCACCTATGTTGCCAATTATCCATTGGTAAATTTTGATTTAAATTATTTTCAATTCTTTTCTGAAAAAAGTCCAAATTGGGAGTATTTGTATTATAAGATGGAATCTATGATAGAACAGCGTGGAGAGAAACTGAACTTTTACCATATTGGCGGATCTCATTTGCAGGCAGATATTTACACACATGATGTGCGTCAAAAGATGCAAACTACTTGGTCCAAATTACCTGGTGAACGGGCATGGGTTTTCCCTTTTGATTTGGCAAAAACGAATAATCCATGGAACTATGAATTCAAATCTCCTAATAATTGTAATGCTTTTCGTAGTGTAGTTTCGAGTCAAAAAGAGCATGATTATGGCGTTTTAGGCGCAAAGATTTCATGTGCAGATTCCATCATAAACGTACTTTTTAAGTATGACAAAACGGATGTAAGGTCTGAATTTACTAAAATTAGAATCTTCCATAATAAAGGCAACTTGCCATTTGATTTTAATTGGGGTGCTGCTGAAATTTTGTGGTGGACACAATCAACAGATAGTATAGTTGGTTATACGGAGATTGTTTTCATGGAACCACTTGAATCTTTCGATTTGCAGGTCGAAAGATGTGTAAAAGAGGTAATTCCTTTTGAAATTTACGGTTTCCAGTTGTTAAATGATTCTCCGGGAATTTCTTATACAAGCGTTGGTATTAATGGCGCAGGACTTTACACTTATTTAGATTGTAAGAACTTTGAGGAACAACTAAAAACGTTGCCTCCGGATTTGTTTGCATTCTCCGTTGGCACAAACGATGGAAATGTTCCATACGATAATTTTGATCCGCAAGTATATAAAAGTAATCTGGAAAAAATGATGCAAATTGTCCTTCGGGCAAACCCTGAATGCGCTATTCTATTAACAGTTCCGAATGATTCTTATTATCACAAAGTTTATTTGAATCGAAATATCGATCGAGAAAGAACGGTAATACGTGAATTGGCTGCTGAGTATAAAGTTCCAGTTTGGGACTTTTACGGAATAATGGGCGAACTGGGTTCCTCAAAAAATTGGTATCGAAATAAGCTGATGCGATCAGATTTGGTTCATTTCACCACCGAAGGATATCATTTGAAAGGTGATTTGTATTTCGATGCTTTTCAAAAGTATATGAACCAATTTAGTAAGCGTTCATTCGAAAATTCTAAAAACGGAATACATGGGAAATATTGATCGTTTAACTTCTGTCTTTTCTTTCGGTTTCGATTCTTCGAATCCGCTAAGTTTCACTCAAGTTAATTTTTGGATTTTTTTCATAGCAGTTTTTACTGTATTTACTGTACTCGAATTAAGTAAGACAGTAAAACTAATTTCTTTTTTCACAGCTGTATTAGCAGGGCTATTCTTTTTCGAATATTACGATACAGCACTATTATTTTCCTTAGTTGGCGTAAACTATTTTTTTTTCAAAGAAGACTTCCAAAAACCTTGGCAAAAATGGGCGTTTTTCACTACTGCCAATGGAGCAGCAATCGTTTATTATGGCTTCATATTAAACACCAATCAGTTCATATTGGAGCTTTCAGCTTACGATTGTTGGATGATTTTCCTAGGTACAGTGTTTTTACTTTCACGTTTCAAAGAGAAATTTTGGGTTAGGAGCTTCTTCCTGACCGGAGTGAGTTTATTCTTTTATTACAAATCTTCTGAATTATTTGTTCTCCTTTTAGGCTTGAGTTTAGTGGTTAATTATGTCATGGGAAAATGGATTTTTGCTGCCGAAACAAATCTCCGAAAAAAGTGGATTATTACCTTTTCAACCTTGTTTAATATCCTTATTCTTGGATATTTTAAATATGCATATTTCTTTACGGACGCTTATAATGACTTATTTCATGCTGATTTCAAGGTAATCAATCATTTTGCATATTGGGCCAATGGATTTTGGGGAGAAGGTTCATTTTCTGAACGAATTTTGCTGCCAGTTGGGGTTTCCTTTTTCACTTTTCAAAGTATTTCCTATGTGGTAGATATTTACCGAAAGGAAATTGAACCTGTAAAGAGCTTTTTCGATTACACGTTTTTTGTGACCTTTTTCCCTCAATTAGTAGCTGGGCCGATTGTTCGCGCGCGTGATTTCATTCCACAAATTCATCAACCTTATCAGCTAGACAACAAAGATTTTTCAGGGGCAATCGTCCAAATTGTCAAAGGACTGATCAAAAAAGTAGTCCTAGCAGATTATATAGCCATTCATTTTATTGATCTGGTTGCTGATGCGCCAGAAACATTCCCAGGTTTTGTAAGTATTCTAGCCATGTGGGGTTATTCCTTGCAAATTTATGGAGATTTTTCAGGCTATACTGATATGGCAATTGGAATTTCACGATTGATGGGTTTCAAGTTGTTAGAAAATTTCAATTCTCCATATAAGGCTGTCAGCGTTGCAGATTTTTGGAGAAGGTGGCACAAATCTTTAGGGTCTTGGTTGCGCGACTATTTATATATTCCTTTAGGAGGAAATCGAACGGGAGGTATAGGAACTTATATCGCATCAACAGTAGTTTTTGTCTTCCTCATCTTGATCACCAAATGGTACGAATTGATTTTTGTTTATCTCGGCTTGATGATAATTTATGTTTACGGTGTTTTGTTTGTGAAAAATTTCAAAAAACTGATTCACCGCGATTTGAATCTATTGATCACTATGGTCGTCGGAGGATTGTGGCACGGTGCGAGTGAAAATTTCGTGATTTGGGGAGCGATGAACGGTTTAGCATTAATTATTTATAATTATTGGAGGAAAATCAGTCCTTATGAAGACAAAAGAGGGCCATTGACTCATTTTTGGAAGATTTTCTTAACCTTCAATTTTATAACGTTTACGCGAATTTGGTTCCGCTTAGAAGATGATGGCCAACCGATGGTCATGTTAAATCAAATTGCGTTTCATTTTGATTTAACTTGGGCGGTTTTCTTAAAAGTTATGTCAACATATAGCTCTGTTTTTATCGTTATGATCACAGGTTTTGCACTCCATTGGTTACCTTCTAGAATAAAATTAGCTTGGGAACTGCAGTTTGAAAAATTATCTATTCCGATGAAGGTTTTTTCTGTTTCTATAATCTTGATCTTAATGTATCAAGCTATTTCCGACGTAAGTAAACCTTTCGTCTATTTTCAATTTTAAATAGGGGGCATAAAAAAACCGTTTTCAGGATATGAAAACGGTTTATCTAAGTAGTGGTTTAAGTTATTGAACTATCTTCTAAACATAGCGCAAATACAAGTAGTAAAAGCAATAGAATCAGCAGCCAAATGATGAAAAGAGAGTTACATTAATTTTGGTTGATTTTCTTAACCATCGTTAAAATCGTTGCCAAAGCTACGGTTTCTCCAGTTTCGTCATAAACATCAACTAAAAATTTAACGATGCCTTTTGCAATATCATCTTCACTTTTCTTTTCTTGATCTATTTTTTCTTTAACTGTAAAACGAACGCCAATTGTAGCACCAGGGTAAACAGGTTTAACAAATCGCGCTTCATCTAAACCGTAATTCAACAATACGGGTCCCTTTTTTGGGTCCACAAACAAACCTGCCGCTTTGGAAAGTATGAAATATCCGTGAGCAACACGACTTTCGAAAATTGTTCCTTCCAAAGATGTTGCATCCATATGCGCGTAGAAATTATCACCAGAAACATTCGCAAAATTGACGATGTCCGCGTCCGTAACGGTATGTTTATGTGTAAAAACCGTTTCACCAATTACCAGTTCTTCAAAGTGTTTTCTGAATACATGTGGATTTGCCTCAGGCATTTCAGCGCCAACTTGAAATTGCTCTGTAATATGAGTGATTGTTGTTGGATGTCCTTGAATAGCCGTCCTTTGCAGATAATGCATGACTCCTCGCTTTCCGCCCATTTCTTCTCCTCCTCCAGCGCGACCAGGTCCCCCGTGAGTTAGCAAAGGCATTGGAGAACCGTGACCTGTGCTTTCTTTCGCGCAAGCTTCGTTCAATACTAATATTCGACCGTGCATACTTGCAGCACCGACAACGAATTCTCTCGCTTCGTGGTCATTTGGG
>JBDNIA010000072.1:0-2167 GCA_041688525.1 Crocinitomicaceae bacterium
AATTGTTTCAAGCTTTACAACATTTGAAACATAGAAAACATGAGGTTATTCTTTTTCATGTTACTGACAAGAAAAATGAAATCGATTTTAATTTAGAAAATCGTCCATATACATTGGTTGATATGGAAACTGGAGAAAAAATGCGTTTACAACCTGCTGAAATAAAAGAAAAATACAAAGCCGAAATTAAAGCTTATTTTAAAGAAATCGAATTAAGGGCAATACAAAATCGAATTGATTTCATGCCAGCTGATATCGATGAAGGTTATGAGCAAATTTTGCTCAAGTATTTGATTAAAAGGTCTAAAATGATCTAAGTCTGTCGTATTCTCCTATCGACAACAATACCAAAGTACAAGCAATCTCACAAAAAATACCCTTCTTTTCGGCTTTTGAAATAAAAACTGAATTTTCAGTTCCTGGATTGAAAATAATACGCTTTGGCGCAAGTATTTCAATAATATAATCGATTAGATTGACCTGATTTTCGGGACCAACATATAAAGTTACCGTATCAATATTTTCAAAAGAAATTTTCTCCGTTTCAAAAACGACGCCATCTACTTCACCTTTTCGCAATCCAAAAGCCTTTACAGGTTCTCCGTGCGCAACTAAAGACCTAATGGCTTTATATGAATACCGATTTGGATTAGTTGATGCTCCAATTACTAATGTTATTTTATCATTCATCTTTTTGGTGTTTCGTTTGGTGTGCCGGCAAAAGTAAATCCAACATGGTTTTTACTGGGCTAAATACTTTATTGGGGATTTCCACAAACAAAGTATTCCAATTTGCCATAGAACCGTTCCACAAGCCAGGCAACTCACAATATTTTATTTTTTTACCCTTGTGCTGTTTCTCAACAATGAAGAACTTTTCGCGGTCAACAAAGTCAGATAAACTAAACTTATTTCCTTCCTTATCGCTAGTCGAAAGCGCCATCATTACAGGGTTGAAATGCGTACTCTTAATCATCAGCGATTGCTGCGCCTCAGATGCGGAAATTTGCAGTTTCTCAACAATTTGTTTACTCGTACATTCTGCACCTTTTACCCAATAAGGTCCACCACCAGCTTGGCCCATATTTCGCACCATACCACAAGCCCTTAAAGGTCTGTTCAAATGCTTCATTATTTTATCCTCTGGCCAAGTCATAACTTCTTGTGGATTGTACAATTGATAAATGTTGTTCAACTCGATGAATTTAATTTTCGAAAAATTAGTCAACAAACCATTTATTTTCGTTTTCACTTCATCTAAGAGTCCAATTAGCAATTGCCAATTTTGCGTTGCATTTTCTGAATAATCGAAATGCTGAACATTATCTATATTTTTTATCAGAATAATTTCCTCCTCAATATTATCCAAATTTTCGAGTAATGCACCATGACCTGAAGGCCGATGAAGCACTTCGTCATTAAAATAAACCAACTCTAAATTTTCATCGAAAGCGAAAGAATCGCTAGCAGGATTTTGCTCTGAAAATTCAATTTCCTTTCCTGGCCCAGTAAATTTTCTGAGGTTTTCTATACTTTCTGTAACTTTAGATTCAAATTCTTTTTGAATTGTGAAATGGAACTTTTGGACTTCAGGATGCACATATTCGCCTTGTAGAACCTGATCTTGAAAGGGGTTTAATACAAACTGGCCAATTTTGTGAAAGGGAATCAAACCTTTTGGTAAAATCCCAAGTCCCAAACCTTTTTTATTTATAAGAAATTCTGCTATTTCCTTAATTTCATAATTGCCGCGTTGTAATTTATCCCTCATTTCAATTGGCATTATGGTATAAAACGCCATTTTCTCCATATTATTGAAGAAATGTTCAACCATGGCAGAATTTTCTTCAGACGGATGAATGAGATAATTGTGTAAGAACTGAAACATTCTCGAACCTGAACCAGATGCAGGAATAAAAAATCCTACGGACTTTCTACAAGTTAATGCTCTCAATACCAATCTATTTGATTCCAATTGTGAAAACTTCAAAATTCCGTCTTCAATACGACACGGCGCCACCAATTCCAAAGGTGGATTTCCATTAATTATTTTTTGCCGTTGTATTTCTACTTCTTGCGTCCTATTTGCTATCAATTCTTCGTTAATTTGTAGGATGAATTTAGTACTCGAATATATTCATTATCGTTGGAAAGCCAAGCAAAAATC
>JBDNIA010000507.1:0-2270 GCA_041688525.1 Crocinitomicaceae bacterium
ATTGGTCCCAATACCGTTAAAGAATTGGATAAAGTAAAATTTGACAAACAGCCATTGTAATCAGCTGTTAAAGTAATGTCAAAAATACCGACAGAATCATCAAAAACAAAGACTCCGTTTGGATCTTCTTGACAGGAAGACAGCAATTCTCCATCAGACGAAAAATGCCAACCATCGACCGAATCAGGGAGAATAGTCGGAGTCAGATTTGTCATCGTTACCGATTCGCCAGGACAAATAATTGTTGGGGCGATACTAAAATTTAATGGAATAATTTGGCCAACTTCTATCCATATTGTGTCAGAGGTATTGCTACAACCGTTGTTATTATCTGCGGTCATAACAACTTCGTAGATCCCTGGTATATTATATGTGTGCACATTTACTGCTCCGGCAGATGTAAAATTTGCTGTTGTGCCATCTCCATACCTGTAGAAAAAATTGGTAATCGGAAAATTAGAAAGAGTTGAGTCCGAAAAAGTAACCGTTAACGGCGCACAACCATGATATTTATCCGGCATGAATCTAGCACCAACCCAATGGATAGTATCTTTAAAAAACACGGTATCCATGCACCCTCCTGAAGTTGTATAAACTAAATAGCTTGAAACATATCGGGGTCGTCTTTTTAAATAAGCCGTATCGTGAATATGAAATATTATAGTTGGATTTGCTAAAGTTGAAGTCTGATCTTCGTCATCAAAAAACCATTGGTAATCAACTATATTAGAATTTGTATTCGCAGAATAACTAAAAACAGCATTGGTATCACACTGTCCATATGGAAGTCCAACAACATTAACCGTTGGGTCTTCAACAAAAATAGTCTTAATTGTATCATCACTACATCCACCTCCTGGCGCCGTTACTGTTAACTGAACATTAACCGATCCAGCGGCAGTAAATAAATTAAACGGTGATATGAGGTTAGAATTTGGTGTCAAAGCTGTAGGCCCAAATGACCAAGACATATTACCGGCAGAGGAAGTATTTACAAATTGTTCCAATGCATTAATACAAATTGTATCTTGAAATGTAAATGAAGCAGTTGGACCGCCAATCGATATTGGTTTAGAAATTGTTTTAAAACAATTATTTGTATCTGTAATTTCCAAGGTTGCCTGAACTGTTCCTAATGCTGTATATACCTGATTCGGCGGATTTGCAGTTGTATATATATTGCTATTACCCATATTCCACGAATAGGTTAACGATAGAGTACTTGTAGAAGTATTTACAAAACTTACACTCAATGGTGCCGTGCAGGACGATGCTGGATTAGGTGAAGTAGAAAAGCTAGCGCTTGGATTGGATACACCGACAAACGAACTGTAAGTTACTGTGTTATTGCAGGAAGGCGTATTGGTAATAATCCCAATCGAAACATTAAAAACACCCGCAGTATTGTAAACGAAATTTATATTTTGACCTGTTCCACTCGACCCTTCACCATAGGTCCATGTATAAGATGTGGTTGTTATACCAGCCGGTAGCGAAACATTCGCCGAAAAACTAACAGGCAGAGGCTGGCAACCTTTCGTAGCTCCAACGGCAACTATGCTTGGCACAGGTTTAGGGTAAACACTAATCGTGACGGTTCCAACTACTGGTCCGCCAGCAGAATTTTTAAACTCCACAATATACGTTCCTGCGTTAATAAAAGTATTACTTGGATTTTGAATATTTGCAGTGGCACCGTCTTGAAAGTCCCAATAATAAGTTGATGAACCAGCAGGCGCGACAAAATTTACAGACAATGGAACGCAACCCTGAAGTATACTTGCCGTTTGACTATATACACGCTGTGTTAAGCAAATTACGATTAAAATGAAAAATAATATTTTACGCAGCAAGTAATTAGAGTTTTGATTGAAATTGATTCTCAGCATATTACCAAATTTACATTTTTTTTCGATACTCTATAATTTTTTTCTAACTTTGATTTACACCCGACAATAACTATGAAGATATTCGGATTACTCGTATTTGCATTAACCCTTTCTATTCAAATAAGCGCGCAAACTAAAGATAGGTTGCCTTGCATTGATAAAGAATTTTCCATAGTCGCCCACTTATTTAAAGATCCTTTTGGCGTCTACAACATTACAGAAGCCGAAATTAACTCAACAATAGCAGGTGTTAATAATGATTTCAATCCAATTTGTGTCTCTTTCAAAGTTTGCGAATTCCGATACCACGACAATTGGGAATACAGTGTTCACAATGCAGATGAAGAATGGTCAGAAATGCAAAACCTATATCATGTCAAA
>JBDNIA010000508.1:0-1530 GCA_041688525.1 Crocinitomicaceae bacterium
CTAACATTCACTTTGTCAGCGATAGTGAGAATCATAACAGCTTGGTTGTGGGCATGCAACACAGCCGAGCAGCTAAAAGTATTTTTAGACACAACGACCTACAGGACCTAGAGGATAAACTCAGTGCTGTGCGACTAGCAGGCAATACGCCCTGTGTTGTGTTTGAGTCTGTCTACTCAATGGATGGCGATGTCGGGCATATCAAAGAGATCTGTGACCTAGCTGATAAGTATGGTGCCATGACATATATCGATGAAGTACATGCGGTAGGGCTCTATGGTCCCCACGGTGGTGGGAAAGTCGAAGAGCTTGGGCTACAATCCCGTGTTGACATAGTTAACGGTACATTAGGGAAAGCCTATGGAGTCCAAGGTGGCTATATAGCTGCCGATGCTGAGATCATCGATGCCATCCGTTCAGTAGCTGCTGGGTTTATCTTTACAACCAGCATGAGCCCAGTGGCATGTGCAGGAGCCCTAGCTGCTGTTAAATACCTAAAGGATCATCCCGAACTGCGTGACAAGCACCAAGAGCGTACTCGCAAGTTGAAACATAGATTAACAGTGGCAGGACTTACGCCAATGGAGACTAGCACTACTCACATTGTGCCTATTCTTGTAGGAGAAGCTAAACGCTGCAAGGCCATAAGCGATGACCTTATCAATGAACATAACATCTATCTACAACCTATAAATTCGCCAACGGTTGCTGTGGGAACTGAGCGGTTGCGTATTGCTCCTACTCCGTTTCACGATGATGGTATGATTGAAGATCTTATTTCGGCACTGACTGCATCATTTAATAAATTTGACTAAAGCGTAGATAATTAAAGTATTCTTTAATACCATCGTTTATATTAACAAATCTCTTAATATCAACACCTGCCTGTTCTAAATAGTCAACTGACGCACAGGTATCTTTCTGATATTGTGCCTTTAAATCTGCAGGCATAGGTATATAAGTTTTACGACCTCTCCCATAATGTTTAATTACTGCATCGGCTACAGTTTCAAAACTCTCACTATGGCCAGTTCCTAGATCATACATACCTTCTTTGTAATTATTTAAGAAGTGATAAACTGTACGAGCAACATCTTCTACATAGATAAAATCACGCTTGTACTCTATACTGTTTTCAAATATTTTTAATTCCGAAGTTTCTGCTAATTGATTGTACCATTGATAGGGAGTACTTGCCATCCTACTCTTGTGATATTCATTTGGTCCATAAACATTAAACAATCGAAGCATTACTCCGTTGGTAATTTCTTGCTCGCTGGTCAACTTACTAAATGCATAATGATTAAGAGGACCTGTACCATTTCCATATACTGCCGCAGAACTAGCAAAGATAAACTTAATGTCGTTCTCAGCACAAAGGTCATGCCAACGACGTGTACTTAGTACGTTTGTATCATAGATAGATTTCCAATCACGTTCTAAAGTACTGCTGTTTGCGCCAAAGTGAATTACTGCATCAAAGTCTTTAGGGTTTGTTATAATCTCTTTTGTAGAATGCAATCCTAGATA
>JBDNIA010000509.1:0-8277 GCA_041688525.1 Crocinitomicaceae bacterium
AGCCGTTGAAGCAACATTCAAAATAAATCCTTTTTTATGTTCCACCATTTTCGGAAGGTATAATTTTACCAAATGCGTTAAAGTAATCATGTTCAGGTTGAGCATTTGTTCTTCCTTTTCCCAATCTAAATTATTGAAAAACCCAAAAGTGCCAACGCCGGCATTGTTGATTAGGTAATCAATTTTAATTCCGTTGTTTTGCGTTTCGGTATAAACTTCTGGTGCAGCATTGGGCTTTGATAAATCCATTTCAATAACATGAACATCAACACCAAATTGACTTTCTAATTCCGTTTTAATCTGATTCAGTTTATCACCACTTCGCGCAATTAAAACCAAATCTCCACCTTTCGAATCGTGTATTTTTGCAAATTCTAATCCCAATCCACCGGAAGCTCCAGTTATCAATGCGGTATTTTTCATGTTGTAAAGTTGGGCAATTTTGAATGAAATATTTACTTATTTAAACAGAACTTTACAGAATGGAACAATATAGTTTATAGAAAAGGTGTTGAAAAAACATCTTAAAGAAGATGGCCGACATGAAGAAAATAAAAAAGATAGAATTGAGTTTTGCCTGTGATGAAGATTGGAACAAAATGACACCTGTTGAAATAGGTCGGCATTGCTCGTCATGCGAAAAATCAGTTATAGACTTTTCTGCTTTTACGGATTGCTAAATTATTTCTTTTTATGAAAAACCCGGCAACACAAAAACTTGTGGTCATTTTCGCAATGGGCAATTGGAGCAATTGAATAAAAACATGAATGCGGCAATTCCAAAAAAACAAAGTAATTTTCTTCGCCCTATTTTAGCCACAGCTTTGTTAACCGTGGCTTTTTTTTCGGAAGGGTCACGAGTAGAAATTACAGTTAAATCTCAAAAGTAAAAAACAGAGCAGGTGAAGGATACAGTCATCTTAAGAACTCTTGGAAAAGTCGGCGTTGTTCATCTAAAAGACAATGAGTATTTTTAAGAAGGCAAACTTGAAAAAAAAGGATTTTACCGACCGAAAAAGAGACCAATCAAATCCGATAACGGGTTTTGCCTGAAACAAGAATAGTGCGACGTTATCCGTCAGTCACTGAAGTCAATTAAGAGTATAGACTTAAAGCCCATGGCAAAAACGGGTAATTTATAGAATCAATAATTTATTCAGAAGAAGTAAAAAAGAAGGCTTATTCCAAAAGAAAACAATCAAAACTGACCCTGATTAGGGGTCAGAAATTGATCGAATAAACGCTTAGTAGTAGTAGCGTTTGTATATTTAATGCGCAAAAATTCCAGTTGGTTTGATTAAAGCCTTGACTTAATGATGGTATGGGGTTGATGGCAACTTCACTAAGAGTGAAAGAAATGCTTGAATTTCTATTTTCATAAAAATTTCTTTGCTTAGCAATTGCTTTTTTCACCTTGAGAGAAAAAGTGGCAAAAGGGAGCAATGTGAAATAGTAAATACAGTGTTGTAACTTTTTCATGCTAATCATTTCCTTCAAAGAGAAGGATTAACGAAGAATATTTCTTGAAAAACTAAACGAAACCACACTTTCCCCTATTTTCCCTTATTTTCCCTATTTTGTTTTTAACAGAAAAAAATAAATTAAACCGGGATTTTTAGGTGTGTATTGATTTTTAGAATTTTTATGCGCCTGTCTTTATCGGAGCGATATTCAGTGAATATTTCATTGAAAGGAATGCCAGATTGTTCACTTAATTTTGAACGAAGGTTGCGCAAAAAGGATTCTCGCCGTTTCTTCAAGGTGTCGTGCGAAAGATTTTTTTCGTCAAAAAACTGGTCTAAATCGGCAATTTCAAGACCATTGTCGTGGGTTAAGAACAACTGAACGATTTTTTTTTCTAAGTCGGTGAAGTCCTCTTTGAGCAAAGCGTCGGATAACGAAAAAATTGAAATGGATGTGTTTTTAGTCTTCTTTTTTTGGTAAATTAAAAATAGTCCGGCAGCCAGAAACGGGGAGAAAAACCAAAACCATAGGGGTCTCTGGCTCTTTGGTGATGTAATGGAAACCGGGTGATAGAGTTGACCCGTTTCTATTACTTTTCCAAGTAATTGTTTTTCTGTGATTATCAAACAAGTGGCCCCACTTTTGGTCGTATTATATTGAAAAATTAAAAGATTTTGATTTTGTGTGTTAGCTATTATTTTAGCAATCGTAGAATAATTTTCATCGCGGTAAACGGAATAGTGGTTGTTAGCCACGTCTATTTTGAATAGAGTATTGCCATCGATAAAAAATGGAGGAGTAATGCGTTGTAAGTTAAAAGATTTGGTGAATTCACTTTTGATTTTATTATTTATCTGTCCCAAGGGTCTCCAAACTCCCCTTTTCAGGTCCAAGGACCAAAAATCAGATTCAAATTTGTGAACTGCTCCCCCTCGTTTCCTTAAACGCCCTCCAAACAAATATAAGGTATCTGTTAAGAGAAAATGTTTTGCGTCTGCACGAGATTCTGGTTTTTGAGGCGAATCGTAAAATGTCTCGTACCACTGTCTCATTGTAAAATCATAGTAAACCGTAAAGTTTTTCACAGTAAATAAACCATAGCCACCAAAGTTATAGATTGTATTGTTGTAACTATAAAGGTTTGAGCCGTATTGGTTTTTGTGTAAAAAAGAATCATCAACACGTTTCAGGGTGTCGTTGCGCAATTCATAAACTATTCCGCCACCTTTATGTACAAAAAATATTCCTTTTCCTTTTACTGAAATCGGATTGAATTCTCGGTTAAATTCTTGAAAAGAAAAGTTTTCACTGAAGTAGGTATAGGACTTTTTTACCCAGGAACCTTTTATAAATTCTTGAAGGGTCTGTTCATCCTCTATGACCACATAATTTGCCCGATTTTCATCAAAATAAACGAAGGGATTAGGGTTTAAGCTTGTTAGTTCGTTTTGAGCAAAATGCAAAGAGGGGAAAGCTAGGATTGCGATAACAAAAGAAAAAACCAATTTCATACAAGTAGAATAGACTCTAAAAATAAGATTTTTTTTAAAAACTAAAGCACATCGCTTTTCTTAATTTAATTAATTTTTATGACGTACAATTTTTATACGAAACGGTAGACGCAAGAAGGAAAAAGAGTTCATTTTTCCTTGATGGATCGTCAAGGAAAGGTTTCATTCTTTTGGAAAAGGGTTGAAAAGATTAATATTGTTAATACTTAAACGCTGACTAATAAATTCATTCCAAACGATCATTGCTTTTTCATTGGTGCCTCGTTCGGTTTGACTTAGATATAAAGATTTGGATTTTTCGAAGTTGGACACGAATTTCTGATAGGTTTCATCAAATTCATCTGGGTTGTTTTCAAGTTCTCGATGTAAGTCACGTCGTGCAATTTCATGTAAGTCAAAATACATATTGATAAAACAATGTGTTGCCATGTTCATGGGCAATTTGTAATAACTCGTAAAAGGATCGAAGACAGCGGATGTTATGATATCTGTTGAATCGTTGTAGGTATTTATATCTGCGGATAACTGAATGGCTAAGTTATATTTTTGACTATTGGTTTCAACTTGCAATGGTCTGTTATTTTCCTTTTCAGAAATATTTCGGAACCTTATTCTATTCTTAGACCAAGGTTTGAAAGAAAAAATAAATCCTTGGTGCTCGGAAGCATAGAAATGGGTGTTGAAAAGTTCTTTATTTCCAATTGAGCTGCCGTCCGAAAAAAAGAGTTGATTTTTATCTTTTTCATTGTTAATTCTATCTTCATTGTTGTTCTCCCAAAAGAATGAACTATAGGGCAAGCCATCGATTTTTCTGTAGTCATCCGTATTATTTGCAAATGAAAATATAGGCAGTTGAAACTGTTTTTTCTGATCGTAACTGTAGAGAACAGCTTCTGTTTTTACTGTATAAAACTTAAAGAGCGAATCGCTCTCCTTTGCTTCTTGATTTTCCGTATAATGGAAATTGGTATCACGAATTCTACTTTTGTAAGCAATATCATATTGAAAATCAACGTGATTAAAACACATTTTCCCATTGGATTCGGAGAACGTTTTCGTTATGCTCATATCCAATTGTAAAATTTTATCGACTGGAAAAATTGGAAGAAAAGGATGGGTTGCGCAAGCCTTACAATTAGTTGTTACTTTTAAAACTTGTTCATTTGATTTATTAATCCAAATTGTTCCTTCGAAATAATTTCCCGTTGTGTCTTTTGGTATATAATCAATCACATAAACGGAATCTTTATTTTCTAGAAGATATTTGTATTGCAGCGACATGTAGAACTTTTTCTCCATTAGTCGCGCCTTCATGTCAAAAGGACCTATTGGAAAATAATTGTTGGCCTTGAACAATTTGAGTTGTGTAAGGGCTTTCGAACTTTCTAGCGACATGAACATACGACCCTCATCCGGACGAATTGCCAATCGGCCAGCTTTCAAAGCAATGTTTCCCATGTCATATCCAATTGAAGTATAATTATAAAAACCCTCCACCAGTTCAATTTGATTGGTATCGATATAACTCTTCAATTCATAGTAAGCTTTACCGCTGTTTTCCATCTTATTTTCTTTTAAACGACATTTTTGAATCAATTGACACAAATAAGAAATATTACGTGGTCTGGCAATCATTTCATCAATTAATTGAAGGTTTACATCCAAATAAACCGTTTGAAAATTGATTTTTAAATCGTACAAAAGATTTTGATGTTTGTAACCAATTTGAGTAATAAAAATGACATCATTTGCTCCAGAAACACCAATTTTAAAATAACCTTTGTCATTTGTAATGGTACCTTCCTGGGTTGTTTTGTTGTATATTTTAGAAAATGGAATTGCGCTAGTTGTTTGTCTATCTATAAGTTTTCCTTTTATTGTTTCCTTCACATTCTCCTGCGCTAAAATGACCACGGTGGTTGTAAAGAAGAAAAACAGAAAAAGCCACTTCATTGAAAAGTATTTTACAGCAATTTATGAATAATTTACAGTTTATGCTTGCCTTAAGAAATTGAGAGAGGATCTTTTCACAACATTTTCTGCATAAAAACAAGATCCAACCAACGCTCGAATTTAAATCCAACTTCTTTTAATCGCCCGACTTCTTTGAATCCAAATTCCTCATGAAATTTACAACTTTTTAAGTTTTCTGCGTCAATTCCGGCAATTATTGCGTGAAAACCGAGACTTTTCGCTGAAAAAATCAATTTTTCCATAAGTAGTTTTCCAATTCCGCCACCACGATTTTCCTTAGAAATGTAAATAGAATGTTCAACAGTAAAGCGAAAACCATCGTGCGGCCGATATTTTCCAAACGTCCCATAACCTAGAACTTCGTTATTTTTAACGGCCACAAATACAGGCAAACCAAGTCTATTTTTTTCTGAAAACCAAGCTTGAATAAATTCTCTGTCGCGTGGCACATCATCGTAAACCGCGGTGGAATTTGTAATTTCATAATTGAGGATTTCAAGAATCTCAGTAAGATCCCTTTTTTCTGCTTTCCTTATCTCCATTTGACGCGCGTAAAAGTTTGTACTTTATCAAAACCTTTTGGTAGATTTTTTAAAATAGAGTGGCGTATGGCTTCAATGAGAGCTTCTTTGCTAAAATTTTTGTGAACGGCTAAACTCACTTCACGAATAGGAACGGGTTCCATGAATTCTTTAACATGTTCGTCTTTCCTATCTTTTAAAACCGAAAGTTCGGGCACAAGCGTATAACCTAAGTTTTCTCGAACAAGCGATTTTAAGGTTTCAATTGAACCACTTCTATACTCAAATGCCGGAATTTTTTTCTTTCCTCTGTGCGAACAGATATACAAGGCTTGTTCGCGGAAACAGTGCCCTTCTTCTAAGAATAGCATGTCTTCAGAATCCAAGGATTTTGAGTTAATTTTCTCTTCTTTTTGTAGAATGTGGTCTTTTGGCAAATACAAATAAAACGACTCATGAAAGAGTGGAATCTCACGGATATGTCTTTCCTCTAGAGGCGTTACGAGCAAACCCATATCCAAACTTCCTTTTTGCAGCGCCTCCAGAATTTGGGCGGTATGCATTTCTTCTATAACCAATTTGGTTGTAGGGAATTCTCGAATGAAACTGGGTAAGAAAAGCGGCAAAAGATAAGGAGCGAGCGTTGGAATAACAGCAAGTGTAAACTCGCCGTCAAAATCTTCTGTTTCATGACTAACAAAAGCTTTTAAATCGCCAACTTCTAATAAAATTTGTCTTACTTTACTTATAATTTTTTCACCAGCTTCAGTTGGGCGAAGTGGTTTCTTCTGTCTATCAAAAAGTTGCAACCCTATCTCATCTTCCAGTTTTTTCAATTGCATGGTCAAAGTCGGCTGCGTCACAAAGCAACTTTCCGCGGCTTTTACGAAATGGCGATAGTCATCCAGAGCGATGAGGTATTCTAATTGTTGAAGCGTCATTTACAGTATAAATTGTCTTTATACAAATATAAGGATTATCAATTTGACTTATCAAATTATCATACGTATCTTTAGGGCATGATTAAAAACACAAACAATACGACAGATAGGAATGCAATCGGATTGAACGAAGAAAAGTCAGTCGAGTTAGCGAATCAGTTGAACGATCTATTAGCAAATTATCAAATCTTTTATATGAATGTGAGAGGTTTTCATTGGAATATTAAAGGTCCCAAATTTTTCGAGTTGCATTTGAAGTTCGAGGAATTATACAATGACTTATTAGTGAAAGTAGATGAAATTGCAGAACGAGTTTTAACTTTAGGCCATACGCCGATGCATGCTTTTAGTGATTATATAGAGAGATCAAAAATCAATGAAGTGAAGAATGCCAGTGATGGAGAAACAAACGTGAAAAGTATATTGAACAGTTTTGAGATGTTACTTTTAAAGCAAAGAGCAATTCTAGCTTTAAGTGGAGAAGCAGACGACGAGGGAACAAATGCCTTGATGAGCGACTATATTCGCGAGCAAGAGAAATTAGTTTGGATGTACGGTTCATTTTTAGGGAACTAATATAAAGTTTGGTATTTAAAACATTAAGAAATTAAGACTTTTTAATCTGCTGTGTTTAGACAAGTTTAACGACAGAATCCGGCTGATTTAAGTGTGCAAAATTCCACAACTCACCGACACATTTCCACCGCCGACCGATTTACATTGGTTCGGCGGTTTTTTTTGCAATATCTTGGTTTTATAAATCGATAAATTAGTTCACTATGAAATTACTAAATATACTTTTTGTTGCCGCTGGAATTTTTGTATTAACCTCTTGCGATGAATTCTTTAATGAAAATTTTGAGGGAAAAGGACCAGTCGTAAAACGATCGTTAAAGCTTGATGAATTTGACGAAATAGAGGTTTCTAATTCGATGGAATTGTACATTCGACAAGGAGAGAAAACGTCCGTAGTGGTGAAAGGCCAGAAAAATATATTGGATAGACTAGAGGCCAAAGTGAGAAGTGGTCGATTAGAAATTGAATTGGAATGGGGAAATTATCGTGATGTGGATTTAAAAGTTTATGTTACCGTTCCAAACATAAAATATATTGGAGGCAGTGGCGCATCGAGAGTCGAGTTATCAAGTTTTGATAAAATAAAAGAATTGGAACTAGATTTTTCTGGTGCAACAGAATTCCGAGCCGTTGGAAAAGAATCGAACATTGATCGTTTGTTAGTTGATATCAGCGGTGCTGCAGAACTAGAAGGATTTTTAATGAAATGCCGGCGTGTAGATCTCGATTTATCGGGCGCAAGCTCTTGTGAAGTATATGCAACCGAATCTTTGAATTTGGATATTAGCGGAGCAAGTGAAGTTCGATATAAAGGCAAGCCCAGAATTTCGCAAGAGACAAGTGGAGCCTCTTCTGTGAAGGCGGTGGAGTAGAGAGAAACTTGAATTCGAGATCTTCACAGAATAACAATAAGCACGGCAAAAGAAATTCCTGCAGTTTAGTAAGCGTAAGAAAGTTAAATATGTAGGCATTATTTAATTTGAAAACAACTAATATAAGTAAAATCGATAATTACATAACAATTATTGATAAAACTTATCAAAATATAAATTGTAAATTAGTAGTTCGTATTAATGTTAAAAACTAAAAAGCATGGATAATAATAACGGAGCAGGAAAATGTCCCTTTCACAGTGGGCCAATAAAACAAAGCGCTGGATCGGGAACTTCAAATAGAGATTGGTGGCCGAATATGTTGAATTTAAGTATTTTGCGTCAGCACTCATCTTTGTCGAACCCAATGGGAGAAGATTTTAATTACGCGGAGGAATTTAAAAAAGTAGATTTAAAA
>JBDNIA010000073.1:0-6942 GCA_041688525.1 Crocinitomicaceae bacterium
CTTCGAAAAAGAATTAACGAATACTTTCCCTAAGGATAAAAAATACGCCTTTGAACAAAGGGGAAACACAACTATTCAGACCTATTCCTATGACTTTTCGCAGGAATACCACAGAATGTTAGACGGGCAAGTGGAGCGCAGATTGAAACAATCTATAATTTCTGTAGGATCTATTTGGTACACAACTTGGGTTGAAGCAGGACAACCTGATTTAGGGAAATTGCAAAACACTCCACCTTCAGCCGCATTAATCAGCGAATTAAAGCAATTGGATGAAGATTATCACAATGGAGCACATAAGGGTCGGATTTGTGATTAATTATGGATAGTCGGATTTTTTCTAGCCTTGCGCTAAGGCCCAGAAAGCTTACAATATTTAATCTTCGATAATATTACTATTTTTGAATAAACTCAATTTGTATGATCAAAGTAGAAAACCTGAGAAAGGAATTTCAACTTGGGAGAACCCAACAAAAAGAACTTGCAACAAAAGATAAAATTGCCATTGCGGTGGACAATATTTCGTTTGAATGTCATCCGGGTAGGATATTTTCTCTGTTAGGACCAAACGGCGCTGGAAAAACAACAACGATGCGTTTGCTTTCAACAATTTTCAAACCGACCAGCGGAAAAATTGAAATAGCAGGAATTGACGCAGTTGCTCATGCAAGAGATGCCAGAAGAAAAATTGGTTTCTTAACTGGATCCACAGGACTTTACGCACGGTTAACGCCAAATGAATTGGTAAAATATTTTGCTGATTTATACGAAGTTTCAAGCGCTGATTTTAAACAACGCAAAGAGAAACTCTTTACCTTGTTGGACATGAACGAGTTT
Source organism: Crocinitomicaceae bacterium (assembly GCA_041688525.1). Lineage (GTDB taxonomy): Bacteria > Bacteroidota > Bacteroidia > Flavobacteriales_D > Crocinitomicaceae > UBA2040. The sequence continues at coordinate 838 of JBDNIA010000073.1, forward strand.
CAGAACAAGCGAATTGGGAAACTTAGTACAGGTATGAAACAAAAAGTTTCTATTTGCAGAACGATGATTCATAATCCAGAAGTAATTGTATTTGATGAACCGACAAGTGGTTTGGATGTCATAACTACTGAAAATATTATTTCATTAATTCGAGACTGCAAAACCGAAGGTAAAACAGTTATTTTCTCAAGTCATATTATGAGTGAAGTGGATTTACTTTGCGATGATATGGCAATAGTTCACAGAGGGAAATTACTTTACAACGGCACGATGGATGACTTCAGAGCCAACCAACAGGAAAGTAGTTTGACAGGAGAATTTATTCGAATTATTCACGAATCCAATGCAGCAATAGTATGATTTTCAAGATTTTTTCAAAAGAACTAAAGGATACCTTGCGCGACAAGCGAACGCTGATCATGATGATAGTGATTCCGGTATTAGTATTCCCTGTCGTATTGAATATTTTAGTTGGAATGACGGCAAGTTTTGAAAAAGATGCAGCTGCCAAAAGAGTGAAAATTGGATTTGTTGGAGATACCGAAAACCCAGTAATATCAGAATTTCTGAATATGCCAATTACTTTGGGCAAAAAGGATTTGATACCTTACGCCACTAAAGAGACGTTATTGAAAGATGTAAAAAAGGACAGTTTACAAATGGGAATTGTAGTTCCAGAAAATTACAAAGCAATCCTTGATTCGATGAGACCTGTTTTATGCGAAGTTTACTATGACGCAACAGATATGGGCATAAAAGAACGTGCGAAAAATTACATGGAATATGTTGAAAAAGCTACACGAACGAAACGATACAAATCGATGAATTTGGATGAAAATAAATTTCAAGTTGTTGAAACAAACTACAATAATACAGCTTCCGACAAAGAAATGATTGGAAAATTAGCAGGAGGATTTCTACCATATATTTTCATCGCTTTTGGTTTTATAGGTTGTATGTATCCTGCAATTGATTTATTTACAGGAGAAAAAGAAAGAGGAACAATAGAAACCTTGCTCACCACACCCGTCTCAAGATTACAAATATTAATTGGCAAAATGTGCGTAGTCGTACTTTCGGGGTTGTTGGCCGCAACTTGCGCTTTGGTCGGGTTGTATCTTTCAATTGAAGTATTAGATTTGGTAGAAAACGAGCAGATTCTTACAATAATTAGAGGCATATTAACGCCAGGATTCATCCTAATGTTGTTCCTTTTGTTATTCCCATTAACTGTTTTCTTTGCAGGAGTGATGATACCAATTGCCGTGTATGCGAAAAGTTTTAAAGAAGCCCAAAGTATAATTACGCCGCTAAATATTATTATGGTATTACCTGCTTTGGTCGGCTTACTGCCCGGAATTGAGTTGAATATTGTTACCGCATGTATTCCTGTTATTAATGTTGTTCTGGCGACTAAAGAATTAGTTGCGGGCACTTTAGATACTGGTCTTTTGCTACTTAGCTTTGGTATAATGGTCGCACTCGCCATGATTGCGGTGTTCGTATCTTATCGCCATTTTGAAAAAGAAACGAATATTATAATGTAATCGCGACTTTGCTCTTGGTTCATAACGATTTTAATTGTCTAATAAATTGCGTAAAAGAATTTCAGTAGCTGCATTTGAAAATTTAAATGGACTTCGTTTCATCGGTGCGTTGGCTGTTTTTATTTTCCATTCTTTCACTTTATCAAGAGAAATTTGGGGTGACTTTTATCAAACTCCAGTTTCTAAAGGGATATATCAGCTTGCTTCTCGCGGACATTACGGAGTTGGTTTGTTCTTCGTATTAAGTGGTTTCTTGATTGTGACTTTGATGCTTCTCGAACTGGACAAAACGCAAACCGTCAACATTAAAAACTTCTTTGCTCGGCGAATATTGCGAATTTGGCCCGTTTATTTTGCACTCGTCATCTTTGGATTCTTACTTTTTCCTTATCTCCCATTTGGAAAACCAACCATCCATTCTTTGGGTTATTTCTCCGTTTTTCTCTCCAATTTGGATGAAATTTGGGTTGGAATGAATGATTCTTTGACATTTTTGACAGTAACTTGGTCGGTAAGCGTCGAAGAGCAATTTTATTTGTTTCTCTTTTTAGTTCTTGGACTCTTTCCTTTCTTGATAAAACGAAAATACATTTTTGGGTATTTAGTCGCTATAATTCTTATCTGTCTTGTATTTCGATTGATTAATCCTTCTGACGAAAGAGTTATCTATTTTCACAGCTTTTCCGTCATGAGTGACCTAGCGATTGGTGGATTGTTGGCATTCATTGTTTCTGCGAATAAACATCAGTTCATCTTTAAACTGTCTCGAATTCAAATTATTGGAATTTACATTTTCGGATTGACAGTCCTTATTTTTAGTCATCAAATTTTTCAAGGATATTTAGTTGCTATTGAACGGATTTTCCAAGCTAGCTTTTTTGCTTTTGTGTTGCTGGATCAAATGTTTTCGAATCATTCTTGGTTTAAGGCAGACGAGTTACCGGGCTTCTTTTTCTCTGGGAATTTAACCTATGGATTCTACATGTACCACTGTGTTTCGCTATATTATTGGGCCATTTTCTTTCAGAATCATGAATTGACAAATTCTGTAATGTGGTTTGTATTGTATTTGACCTTGAATTTTGTGACAACTTATGTGGTTTCGCTTCTCTCTTATTATTGGTTGGAGAAACCTTTTTTGAGATTGAAGAGTTATTTTCGAGGATGAGCAATTCGTAAAAAAAAACGCACACTATCTTGTTGGGCATTTGGCCAATTGGCCAATTCTACAAAAAAAATTCCATGGCTAACCAACTTTATGGGCAGTTGATTTCTAATTACGAAGAAAGATTATCAGCTTTAGAAATCAAAGTTGCGGATTTAAAGGAGAAAATTGTAAAGTTATTGGAATTGTTGAATTAACATTTATCCAACAATTCCAAGTTTATTTTAAAACAATTTTGGCTGATCGTCATCTTCTTTAGTGATGTTCCATTCCATCGTATTGTCGTCATCGGTATCATCCTCATCGTCCTTTGAATCATCTTCATCCGTCTCCTCGTCTTCGGATTCGTCTCTTGCAGACTCAACTTTCTTTTGCAGTTCTGGCCAAGGTTCGTCTCCCTCAATTCAATGCGTCAATACAATTTCTTTGACTTTTAGTTTCGTCAATTGATTGCCTTGAGCTTTCATACCTTTCACGTCAATGAATTCCTCAATATTGATTTCATTGTCTGGCAAGTTTTTCGTTTCCTTCAGCAACTTATTGTAAACGATTTTTGCTTTAGGTTTAAAGGCCGTTGTAACAACATCTAAATAACTTCCATCAGATTCCGTAATGAACAGGACTTTTTTATCTGTCGTAACCTCGCACAGGAATCTCTTTACGAAATGTATCTCTTTCTCGCCGTCAAAGTAAACAGCAGAAATGGGCCGATCTGGATACCATTTTTCAACGTGAACCATGTCCTCATCAAAATGCAAACTCAAATCGAATGCCGATAGTTTGTATTCACCTGTTTTGTACAAAGTCAAAATTTTATCGTTCCCTTTAAATGAACCCAAAAATTTACCTCGACCTTCATCATTGAGTCTTCCAACAACATTGTCAAACCAAATTTTTCGTGCTGCCAAAGTTGATCCTCCGACTTCTTTTTGAATTATCTTCTGAACAATTTCTTTCGTAACACGATTCCCTGCAGAACCGCGACCTTTGATTAACAAATCACCCATATCAACATCAAAGCGAAGTCTTTTCAAATGCGGACGTGGACGCAAATGAACGGTCACAATTTCCTTTTCGCCATTTGGATGAACCGAAAAATAGAGCATTTTAGAGCCTTTCGTTCCCTTTGTTAGGTCGTATTCCGTATCGCGAGTTATACTGTTGACATAGAATCGCTTCATCATAGTTGGTCCGCCTGCCCCATCTTGATACATCAAATGATAAATTGTACGCTTGTCTCCTTTTTTCCAAACGTCCGCATGCACGATACCTTTTCCTACAAATTTCTTGTCGGCGACTTTTGTAATCATCATTTTGCCAGAAGCGAAGAAAATGATTACATCATCAATTTCCGAACAATCATTTACGGCTTCTACTTTTTTCAAGCTGTGACCGATAAATCCTTCTTCAAAGTCAACATATAATTTCTTATTCGCAATAATCACTTTGGATGCAGTGATATTATCGAAAATTTTCAATTCAGTTTTACGCTCTTTTCCTTCACCGAAACGTTTCTTCAAATCCTTGAAATAGTCAATCGCATATTCAACCAAATTGGCCAACTTCGTTTTAACCTCCTCTATTTCGTTTTCAATTTTCAACAGATTTTCATCGGCCTTATCTGTATCGAATCGGGTGATTCGAATCATTTGAATCTGCGTCAATTTCATCAAATCTTCATCCGCAATTTCACGTATTAATTGCTTTTTAAATACTTTAAATCGATCGTATAAATATTTATATAAAGCTTCTCTGTCGCTGTACAATTTGAAATCGATATACATTTCTTCTTGAATGAAAATTTTCTCCAAAGTTGAGAAATGCCATTGTCTTTCTAATTCATCCAAACGGATTTCCAACTCTCGTTTGAGTAAGTAAACTGTATTATCCGTATTGATTTTAAGTATTTCCGTTATTCCTAAGAATCGCGGCTTATCGCGATCAATAATAGAACTATTCGGCGAGTAGGAAACCTCACAATCCGTAAAAGCATAGAGTGCATCAATCATTTTATCTGGTGAAACTCCAGGTGTCAAATGAATCATGATTTCAACATCAGCTGCCGTATTGTCTTCAATTTTTTTAACCTTAATTTTTCCTTTATCGTTCGCTCTAATAACACTTTCTATCAATGAACCAGTGGTCGTTCCAAAAGGAATCTCGTAAACAATCAAAGTCTTGTTGTCAACCTTTCGGATTTTTGCGCGAATTCGCACTTTTCCCCCGCGCAAACCATCATTATAATTGGAAACATCCGCCATTCCACCAGTTAGGAAGTCAGGTAATAATTCTACTTTTTTACCTCTCAAATGATTTATCGATTGCTCAATAATTTCAATAAAATTATGTGGTAAAAATTTACATGCTAAACCAACTGCTATACCTTCTGCACCTTGTGCCAATAGCAAGGGAAATTTTACAGGAAGATTCTCAGGCTCTTTATTTCTACCATCATAGGAAGAAAGCCACTCGGTTGTTTTTGGATTAAAAACAACATGATTCGCAAATTTGGAAAGACGAGCTTCTATATAACGAGCCGCCGCCGCGCTATCTCCCGTGAATGTATTTCCCCAGTTTCCTTGCATGTCAATCAATAGATCTTTTTGACCCAATTGAACCAATGCATCGCCAATAGAAGCATCACCATGAGGGTGATATTTCATGGTATTCCCAATGATATTCGCGACTTTATTGTAACGTCCATCATCCATTTCCTTCATGGAATGGAGTATTCTTCTTTGAACTGGTTTTAATCCATCATAAAGTCCTGGTACAGCTCGCTCTAAAATTACGTACGAAGCGTAATCTAAGAACCAGTTTTCGTACAATCCACTTAAAGGAATTATTTTATCATCTTTGGGGCCTTCTCCAGGCTCAAAATCAGCATTTTCTTTCGCTTCATTTTCGCCATTTTGATTATCCAAATTGTCTTCAAATTTATCTTCGTTTTCTTCTTCTGCCATTTTTCTAGGAAGCTTTTTCTATCAATTCTTCATCTTCAATATCGCCTTCAACACGCAAATTGTTGATAATAAATTCTTGTCTTTCTTGTGTGTTTTTCCCCATGTAATAAGACAATATCTCATCAATAGAAGCCTCTTTTGTTAACAAGACCGGATCCAATCGAATATCTTCTCCTATAAAATGCTGAAACTCATCAGGTGAAATCTCTCCCAATCCTTTGAATCGTGTAATCTCTGGATTTTTCCCTAATGCTTCCATTGCCTTTTTCCGTTCCTCTTCCGAGTAGCAATAAAAAGTCTTTTGCTTATTTCGAACGCGAAAAAGTGGTGTTTGTAAAACATATACATGATTACGTTTGACCAAGTCCGGAAAAAACTGCAAGAAATAGGTTAACAGCAACATGCGAATGTGCATTCCATCTACATCGGC
>JBDNIA010000074.1:0-7763 GCA_041688525.1 Crocinitomicaceae bacterium
GATGTCCAAAAACTCGTCTCTTTTTGTGCTTCCGAAAAAAAAAGATATTATTGACTTAAAGTACAGTGATTTAAACCACTTTTCGGGTTTATTATACGACCTCGGATTGAACCCAAGGAGTCAAGCTAGAGTGATAAGTGGCATCAAACAATTTTATTCATTTTTGATACTTGACGACATTATTTTAGTAGATCCCAGCGAAAATCTTGAACTTCCCAGATTGGGACGGAAACTACCTGAAGTTTTAAGTATAGAAGAAATTGACGCATTGATTAATGCAATTGACTTGAGTAAGCCAGAAGGACAGCGAAACAAAGCCATTTTGGAAACTTTATACAGTTGTGGACTTCGGGTATCTGAACTAACCAATCTTAAATTTGCAGATTTGTATTTCGATGAAGGTTTTATTCGAGTTATTGGAAAAGGAAATAAACAGCGTTTAGTTCCATCGAGTGCGACCGTCGAAAAAGAGATTAATTTTTACAAAACTACTACAAGAAACCATTTGAATGTGGTGAAAGGAAGTGAAAATATAGTTTTCTTAAACCGTCGAGGCGCCCAATTGACCAGAGAAATGATATTTACCATTATTAAAAATTTGGCCATAGAAATTGGACTGACAAAAAAAGTTTCACCTCATACTTTTCGTCATTCTTTCGCTACGCATCTATTGGAAGGTGGAGCCAATTTAAGAGCTATCCAAGAAATGTTAGGACATGAATCTATAACTACCACAGAAATTTATACTCACTTGGATCAATCCTACTTAAAAGAAGCCATCCTAAGTTTCCATCCAAGAAATATGAACTGATCTATTTTTTCTTAGACTTCACAAACATATGTATCCAAATTACCTTCGATAATGCATACAAATAAGGACCTAATAAAAGACTCGAAATTGCTATTACGGAGATTGGCCACCAAACGCTTAAACTCGGAAGAAAAAGAATGAAACTTAAGTAAATAGCGACGAAAAGTGCCACTCCTAGTCCATAAGATACATATAATGCACCAAAGTAAAATCCTGGTTCTCTTCTAAAGTCTAAATCACATTTTGGACATTTTGGATGAATTTTACCCGCATTTTTAAGATCGTAAGGACTTGAAATAAAGAATTCACCCTCCTGACATCTGGGGCATCTCATTTGGAAAATACTTCGTAGTTTGGATTTTGACATTGTACTTGATATTGAATAGTTCGACTTTGCCTGCTAAGAGTTGCAATGAAAAGTATATGACTTTATGCAAATTTATACAAATTATTAAGAATCTAGCTCTATTTCTCTGACAAGAATACCTACTTTTGGCCAGGATATGATGAACCGTTGGATACAAAAATTATGGCCCAAACACGCGCAAAATTTCTGGCGCATGGTTTTATTGTCGACGCTCGCGTTATTCTTAATTCGAATTCTATTTTTCTTCGTTCATCAGGTTGCTTTTAAAGAAGTTAGTACCTCGGATTGGTTAGCCGGAATTTGGTTTGATTTAATCACAGTATGCATTACTTTTCTGCCCTATGCAATAATTCATTTCTTGCCCCTACCTCATCGAAATAATAGGATCTACAAAATCTGGACGTATTTATATTTTATCTTGGCTAACGTTTTATTGCTAGGACTAAATCTTATCGATATTGAATACTTCAAATACACGGGAAAAAGATCTACAAGCGATTTAATTTCCATGACAACCACGGGCAATGATATGTCCCAATTGGTTGGCACTTTTCTTGTGCAATTTTGGTGGTTAGTTCTGTTGTTCTTTACAATGATTAGCACACTGGTTTGGCTATTAAAAAATAGTCAAGTAAAAGAGGTGTTCATGACAAAAAAAGACTTCATTCCTCATTTTATAGTTCTAATATTCTCCTTGGCCATCGTTATAGTTATTGGGCGAGGAGGAATTGGTTTGCGACCAATTGGCATCATTGAAGCTGCTCGATTCACCAAGCCCAGCAATACAGCTCTTGTCTTAAATACAGCTTTTACAATGTTAAAGTCATATGGAGCTGAAACCTTGCAACCTGTCGAATTTTTTTCGGAAGAAGAAGCAAATAAACTATTTTCACCTATAAAAACATCAAAACCTGCGAATCTTTTATCCGACAAGCCTAACGTTGTCATCATCATTTTAGAAAGTTTTGGAAACGAATGGCTTGCGTTTAATAATCCTGATTTAAAGAAAACCTACACTCCTTTTTTAGATTCATTGGCTTCTGAAAGCATGTTTTTTGAAAACGGTTATGCCAATGGGAAAAAATCGATTGAAGCAGTTCCCGCAATCATTTCATCTATACCAAGTTTAATGAATAACCCTTATATTTCTTCAAGTTATGGAAATAATGGAATAAAATCATTGGCTAATATTCTTAAAGAGCAAGGCTACAGCTCTGGATTCTATCACGCTGCGACAAATGGCTCAATGCGTTTTGATGGATTTGCTGCTCAAGCGGGATACGAAAACTATTATGGCCGTTTCGAATACAATAATGATGACCATTTTGATAAAACATGGGGTATATTGGATGAATATTTTAACCCATGGGCGGCAAAACAAATGAGCCAATTAAAAGCCCCATTTTTTGGAACATTATTTACAATTTCTTCTCATCATCCATATTTTATTCCTGCCGACAGAAAAAAAGATGTTATTCATGGGCCTGAACCAATATGTGCAAGTATAAGCTACGGCGATTATTCACTTCGCAAGTTTTTTGAAGAAGCAAGAAAACAAACTTGGTATAAAAACACTTTATTCGTTCTTTGTGCTGACCACACACCATCTACTACTTCAGCATATTTTAGTCAAAGAGACCAACTTTATAGAATTCCAATCCTTTTTTATGAACCAAACGGAAAATTACCAAAAGGAAAAAGAAGTGAGATTTTTCAGCAATTGGATATTCTCCCTACCGTTTTGGACTTGCTGAATTTGGAGCAAAAGTACTATGCCTTTGGCAATTCAATATTTCAAAAAGGTGAGCGAGAAGCATTAACTTATTTAGAAGGGATTTACTACTACTTTAACAAACCATTTATGATTTCTTTTTCTGGCAACAATCCTTTAAATAATTACAGTCTGGCTGATAAAAGGGAAATGAGCAAAGATGAGAAAGACAATATAATACCAGAGTTCAACTTAAAAGTGGATCGATTGAAAGCCATTATTCAGCGATATAACCACGATTTGATTAACAATCAAACCCGTGTTAAATGAAAAGAAAAATCCGTTTTATTATCAATCCGAAATCTGGAGTTCAAAAAAAGTATGATTTCCCTGCTTTAATTGAAAAGCACATTGACAAAACGCAATTCGATTTTGATATTGCTCACACCGAATACAAAAAACATGCGAAAACGCTTGCAGAAGATGCGGCAAAAGAAAGTTTTGATATTGTTTGTATAGTTGGTGGTGACGGTTCTGTTCACGAAGTAGGAACAGCCTTAATTGGGACGAAAACTACACTGGCAATAATTCCCGCTGGATCCGGCAATGGATTAGCGCGACATTTAAATATTCCCATGGACTACGTTGAGGCAATTCAAACTATCAATAACGGGAAGCAAGAAAAAATGGATACCGTATTAGTCAACGACAAAGTATTTTTAAATGTTGGTGGTTACGGATTTGACGCAGCAATTGCAAAAGGATTTGAAAACCACGTAAGAAGAGGTTTTTGGGGATATGTCAAACTTGTTTCTCAGCAATGTTTTGGTTATAAATCAACTCTTTTTTCGATAGAAATCAATGGAGAGTGCAGAGAAGAGAAATTATTTCTTTGTACGATAGCCAATGCAAACGAATACGGCAATGGTTTTTGTATTTCTCCAAATTCAAGTGTAAAGGACGGTGTAATTGAATTATGCATGATGAAACCTTTTAATCTTCTCTTGTCACCTTTTGTTATCTACCGGTTTTTTAAAAAAACCAATGACAAAAGTCGGTACATGGAAATTATACCTTTTCAAAAGGCAAGAATCACACTTCACTCACCAATTGCACATTACGATGGTGAACCTTTTGATATTCGAAAAGAATTGAACATTGAAGTAGTACCAAATAGTCTTCGTATATTAATTAATAAAAATAGCCATGTCAAATAAATGGAATATTGAAAATATCCTTCAAACTTTGGATAAATTATCTGAAAACACGAAACCTGAATGGGGTCAAATGACTGCGCAGAGAATGGTTGAACATCTGACGGATACGATTAATATTGCTAATGGAAAAAACCCGCAAGAATTGGCTATTCCTGAAGATAAAATCGAAAAAATGCAGAGTTTTCTTGAGACTGATAAGCCGATGGTCCGAAATATCGAAGTTCTTTTTGCTGGTAAGAATGTTGTTTTAAGAAATGACGAACTACCTACGGCAATTGACGAATTCGTTGATGAATGGTTATTATTTGAAGACATTTTTGAAAGTGAACCAGGACATACAGCAGTTCACCCTTTCTATGGTGCATTGAATTATCGTCAATGGATGTTATTAAACGACAAACATTTGAATCATCATTTTGAGCAGTTCAGATTGATTTAATATTTATAACTCATTTTTAAATGCCTTTAATCTTTATTAAAGGCATTTTTTTGTCTGCTTTTTTGAAATCAAATGAATAGGTATCAATCTCTTCAAATTTTTGGGTGTAAAAAAACCCTGCTTATTTCTAAGCAAGGTTTTTGTAATCTTCCGTAAGGTGAATTAATTCTTAACAATTCGCTGAATCATTGTACCTGAACCTGAAGTTAATTGGATCATATACATTCCTCTATCCATGTTGCTTATATCTATAACATAACCGTCAACTAATTCAATTAAAGTAGAAATTAATTTACCTTGTGCATCATAAATAAGAGCATTTACAGTTTCAACTTTATTTAATCGTACGGTAATAATTCCTGTCGTTGGATTTGGATATAACTGAGCATCCATCGAACCACTTACTTCATTAATACCAACAGCATTTAAAATCACGCAGTTTGAAGTATCACTACATCCACTTGAATTAGCCACAATTACAGCATAAGATCCGTCAACTGTTGCTACAAACGTTTCGCTATTAGCACCTCCTATTGAGTTGTTTGTTGTACAATTAATCCACTGGTAACTTGCAGCACCTAACGGCGTCGCAATTATCGTAATTGTGTTCGAAGCCGTTGCTATTGGAGTAGGAAGTGCATTCAGTGTGATTAATAATGAATCCATTGCTGAACATCCATTTGCGTTTGTTCCTGTTACTGTGTACACACCTTGAACCGTTGGTACAAAAGCTACACCGTTTACAACTCCATTGCTCCAAACCAAAGTTGGCGCTCCAGAAGCTGTTAAAGTTACAGAACCACCCGCACAAACCGCTAATGAACTAAATCCTGCATCAACCATTGGTGTAGCATTTCCTGTTACAACAACTGTGTCCATATTTATACATCCGCTGATGCTTGTAGCCGTCATGATATACGTGTTGTTTCCTACCATCGCTGGGAAAGCAGCACCATTGCTCACACTGTTGTTCCAGGTTATCGTTCCGTTACTTGTTCCTGTCAATGTAACTGGCGAACCTGAACAAACCGTAACATTTGCCCCTGCATTTGCTGTTGGTGTTGCACTAATCGTTACCAAAACAGTGTCTGTATTTTGACATCCTGCTGTATTCACTGAAGTCAGTACATAGCTTGTTGTTGCCGTTGGTGTAAATGCCACACCATTTGTTATACCATTATTCCAGGTTACTGATGTTCCAGTCGTTGTTCCTGTTAAGGTAACACTTGCTCCTGAACAAACAGCAACGTCCGCGCCTGCATTGGCTGTTGGAAGTGGGGAAACCGTAATCAATACTTGATCTGTATTTTCACAACCATTAACATCGGTTCCAATCACTGTATAGGTATTTGTAGTAGTAGCGTTAAACGAAACGCCATCGGTGACACCATTATCCCATACATAGGTAGATGCTCCTGAACCAGTCAAGGTTTGAGGATTTGTTGTAGAATTTGAACAGATAATTACATCTGTACCTGCATTTACAATTGGTAAAGCGTTAACTATAACTGTAACTACAGTTCTATTAGGACTTAAACAGCCTGCATTTATACCTTGCGCATAGAAGTTATAAACACCAGGAACTGTTGTATTCGGTAAAACAGAAGTGCCAACTGTTTGCAAAGTTGCATTAGAACCTAACAATGTTCCACCTGTAAGAGCCGTATACCATTGGATTCCTGCTGTAGGACCTGTTGAAATTGTAGCTGATGCCGTTAGGATTTCACTTAAATCATTAAGACAAGCAGAACCATTTGCAGACACAGCGTTGTTCACTGTCCAAACGGGTTGTGTAATTACGATAGATTTAGTTGGACTATTGTTGTTCAAAGCATCCTTAATTACAACGCTATACGTACCTGCTGCAAGGTTTGTTGGTATTGAACCAAATGCACCACCATTTACTGAATAAGTAAAAGGAGCCGCACCACATGCCACGGTTCCTAACGTGAATGAACCATTTGCCGTTCCGTTACAAGTTGCATTAACCGCATTTAATGACGCATTAACATTAGTAACATTTACTGTTATTGGAGTTCTATTCGTACTTGCACAACCTCCAGCAACTGATATTTGCGCTTGAGCATAGTAAGCATAACTTCCTGACGATGCTGGTGAACTAATTACGGTTGTTCCAATCGACTCAAGTGTTGTACCTGAACCTAATGAAGCACCTCCTGTAGCAGAAGCAAACCAAGAAATGGCAACAGGAGGAACAGTATAATTTATAATCAACGATATCGTTCCAAAAGTTGCATCAATTGTGGTTGCACCGCCATCATCAAAAGTTTCTGTTAAAAGAACATTAATTGTTCCTGTTGAAGCATTAAAACCCGTCAATATAATTGATGGATCTGGAGCAATTAAACCACCACTCGTTAGAGTAGATATTTGAGCTTGAGCCAATGTATATGCACCTGTTGTTGCTACTCTAATTTCACTTGTATAAGATCCATTAATGGAATTTACGTTTGTAAATAGTAACTGAGCAGAAGTAATTGTTGCTCCTGCTGGCACGCCTGTAATGGTTGCTGAAACAGTAGTTGCCCCAGTACCTGTGCTAGAAACATTCGTCCCGATTAAAATAGTCGAAACTCCTGAACTCGGAGGCGCTGTAACTGAAATTGGCAAAGTAGTTGAACCTGTGCAAGTTGAATACAAATTCGGACTTACAGTTGGTGCTGCTGGGAAAATACTATTCACCACAACAACAAAAGTATCAATTTCTATACAGATACCGTTTTGACCCGTTACTAAGTATGAGTAGGTTCCTCCCGCTGTTGGCGTGATGGTTTGAGCAGCACCCGACAAGCTCGTTGCAATTCCACTTCCAGCTGCTGGTAAAGCTGTCCATGCGTAAGAATAGGCAGGTGAAGCTGTTGAAGAGGAACTAATTGTGTAGGCACCGCCAACACAAAAAACATTTGCAGACTGTGTTGTTGTTATTGCGGCAGGCAATGTCGCTGTAGCAGTTACTGTCGTTAAGGGGCTGACACAACCATTTGTGCCTACTTCATTGACGTAATATGTTGTTGTCGTGCTTATTGGTGCTTGAACAAAATTATTACCCGACATAGGTTGACTTCTTTTGATTAAAACATCATCAATTGTCACACCACTCGAAATACCCCCAGATCTGCCTTTGAAAGCGTAGCTCCAATTCGACTGATTACTAGATAAATAAGCAGCCGGTAATTGTATATTTGTGAAAAAAGCTA
>JBDNIA010000510.1:0-3932 GCA_041688525.1 Crocinitomicaceae bacterium
CATTGAATCTTGATGCGTAAATGCTAAATTCATGTCCGCATAAATTTCATACGTGTATTGTATTGTATCAAAACAAGCACCTGTCGAACCAGAGATTAATTGTATCGTGTAAAAACCAGGATTGGGATATGTATAGGTTGGGCTGGCAATATTACTTGTGTCGGCTAAAGTTGAGGGATCACCAAAATTCCATGCGTAATTAAACGAATTTGTTGATGTATTCGAAAAAGCGATGGTTTGCCCTTCACATTGGTAATTATTCGGCATATTAAAGTCAGAGATGGGCGTGGCAAAAATTAAAATATTAATTGTCGTATCGGCATTGCATAAATTTCGAACACCCGACAAAGTAACAGGAAAACTGCCTGCTTGATTGAAAACGACATTACTGACATTCTGTGTATTTGCGTTTGTTACAGAGGCATTTGAGCCAAAATTCCATGCATAAGTCGTGACTATTCCTGTGCCAGGTGATATATTGGATGTTCCCAGGAAATCAATACTATGTCCATCAAAACAAACGGAATCGTTTGCCGTGAAATTTACATTAAACGTATTATCAACAATAACTTGCATATAAGCTGTGTCCGTGCAAGACCATCCTGGGTTTACGATTAGACGCACATTAAACGTCCCAGAATAAGGATAAGTGTAAGTTGGTGCAAATGCAGTGCTCACATCCGATGTAATAGCAGGAACACCAAAATCCCAAGCATAATTGGTCCCGCCAATACTGTTATTTTCAAAAATGACATCAAAACCATTGCAATATCCATTGAATGTTGAAAGTTGAGGTTGAGTTGGTAAAACAGCCTGCATAGTTATAACGCAGTTTATGACTTGGAATAAGAAATCTCTTGTGTTACCGCCCAAGTAAACGCCATTGCGGTATTCGTCGACACGTATTCCGACGACATACAGTCCTGTCAAATTTGGACTAGCGGTTAGGACTCCCGTCACAGGATCTATTTGTAATGTTGAACCTGGACCTAATGGAACCGTTTGACTGTGGCCAACTTCCCAAGTTACAAAGGGATAATTAGGCGCAGGTATTGGATTTGGAGCTGGATTGCCTGATGATGCTCCTGCATAAGGAGTTACAAGTGAATAAGTTAACTGATCACCATCCGGATCTGACGCGACATGATTAAAAACCAAATCGTCATTGTTGCAAATAACCAAAGGAGGATAGTTTGTGAATCGTGGACTAGAATTCGCCCACATTCCAGTTTCTAATCCAGGGATTTTAGCGACTAAAGTCAAACCTGTTCCTGCAGCGTTAACGAGATTGCCGATTGCGGGTTGTCGACAGCAACGCTGATAAGCAATAGTGTAACCTCCAACAATAGGCGGTAAGGTTACGATGCCAGATACGTAGATGGCCCGTTCCGTGCAGATGCCCGTTGGTGCGACAACACAAGGGTTGTTAAATATGATAGGGAGAACATTGCTGCCAGGGAAATTCAAGTTCAAATCCATTATCCGAAAATTAGTAGAATTGAAAATACCTAGCGGCAGAGGGCTGTCGAATGGAGCGCCAGTTATAGTATTGCAATCACGATAAATTGAAACATAGAAGCGATATTGGCTATTTCCAAGATAATTATAGTATAAATCACCTCCGACTATATGCGCAGCTTTGGCATTGAATTGTTGTAAGAAAACAAAACAGATTAAAAGCACAATATGTCGAAACGGTAAGGTCATACTTCTGCTTTAACGATAAAAATCGATAATAGATGCGTTGATATTTTAGTTTTTTCTTTCAAATCGGTTCGAAAGTTTTGTAGCCAAGGTTATTGATTAATTTTTCACAATTTACGACTTTATGATTTTCATTCAAAATACTTTTTATGAAATTTAGTTCTGGAAGGTTGAATTGTTTTGCTTTGCTGGAATAGTAGACTTCTTTTGGCGGGTGTTCTGGATGACAAACATTAAGTATTTCGCCAAAATAATCGCTTGTTATAACCTTCGAGATGGTTTCAATAACGTCGCTTCGTTGAATTAAATTAATGGGCTTGTCCGCTTCATCATTTGAGATTTTTTTTGCCAAATAATAAACAGGATGTCTGTCTTCACCAATTAATCCAGCTAGACGTAAAATAGTTAATCGATTTCCTAAACTCGACTCTAATTTTATTTCAGCTTCCCGAATTTTATTTATTTCGTTCGCTTTGAAATTATAAGATTCCACCGCATTAGATAAATGCGAAGGATAAACAGAGCTCGAACTGGTAAAAATAACTTTTGCCAGATCATTCAAAAAAGGCAAAAATTGAGCTAATCCTTCGGAATAGTTTTCATTTTGAAAGACACTCGGGGGAAGGTTTAAAATAAGTATATCCGTTTGTTTCAACTTTTCTTTGAGTTTTTCAGAAATCCCTTCATCGTTTCTCCAGATTAAACAATCAATCTTGGAGTGCTCTTTTATCCGAGTTTGTTTCTCCGGAAGTTGTGTTGTTCCCCAAACATCAGCTCCGTTTTTAGTTAGCTTATTAGCTAATTTCTCTCCGAGCCAGCCCAAGGCGATAACGCCAATTTTTAAATTTTTAAATTCCACCAAACGAAAATAAGCAATGCTTGGTTAATTCAAGAAAATCTTAGCATTAATTGAGAAGATGTGCTTCTTTCGTCAACATTCTATTGTTTCAATCGTTAATTTTGCATCATGGAGTTCGGTAAAAATTATATTCGCTTGCACTGGTTTTCTTTGGTGCTGATTTATTTGGTTGTTATTGCAGGAAGTGTCGTTCGTATTTCGGGCAGCGGCATGGGTTGTCCTGATTGGCCAAAATGTTTCGGGCAGTGGGTTCCGCCAACAGATGAAGCACAATTACCGGAAAACTATCGAGATCCTCTACTCGAGAAAAGAATAAATAAAGCAGAGAAATTCACCCGATTTCTTAAATCCTTGGGAATGGCTGAAACGGCGGATAAATTAAAGAATGACCCTTATCTTTACCAGGAAGAATCTTTCAATGCGCGAAAAACATGGACGGAATATATAAACCGTTTAGTAGGATTTTTAGCGGGAAATGTGGTCCTCGTTTTATTTCTTTGGACGCTTATTGGCTATCGAAACTCGCGGTCAATTTTGGTGTTGACAGCAATAAATGCATTTTTAATGGCATTTCAAGGTTGGTTTGGGTCAATGGTAGTTGCATCGAACTTAGTTCCTTGGACAATTACCGTACATTTATTTGTAGCACTCGTCATTATTGGAATTCAGATATACATTGTTCGAAAAATCAGTACGTCTCAAAATCGGCAAATCACAATCAGTCGCTCTTTTCGTATTCTTTTATTCGTTAGTTTAATTATCACTTTGGGGCAAATGTTCTTGGGGACGCAAGTACGGGAGTATATTGACGCACTTACAAGACAAGGATTCGGCCGTGAAACATGGTCGGAGAAGCTGGGAATCATATTCTTAGTTCACCGCAGCTTTTCTTGGTTGGTTCTTATCTTACTGGGAATATTAGCCTATATCAACGAGAAATCAAATAAAGATTGGATTTTCAGATCGGCATTTATTGTATTGGCAATTGAATTGACGTCGGGCGTAGTTCTCGCTTACTTTTCTTTGCCGGGTTGGGTTCAGGTTGCACATTTGTTGTTTGCAACTCTTATACTCGGGATCTTATTTATGGCTTGGTTACGATCTGCTAGCAGCGCTGTTTTGCCAAAGTAGAAACGCGAAACGCTTAGTTTTTTTGATAGATTTTGGTATAAGTGCCAAAAAAGTTACCAAATTAGAATGCGTAATACTATATTTGCAGCCGAAACGTCGTTAAATAGTATTTAGATGCAAATTTCCAAGGTTAGTTTTGGGATTTGCGTAAAAACAAAAAAAAGGTCCTATAGCTCATTCGGTTAGAGCAACTGACTCATAATCAGTAGGTGCTTGGTTCGATTCCAAGTGGGACCAC
>JBDNIA010000511.1:0-10644 GCA_041688525.1 Crocinitomicaceae bacterium
ACCCAAGCTCATTTTTACTTTGGGCACTCTTGCTAATCGTGTTTGCTAGTATTTACCCACTTTTACTTTTCAAACATGCAGCCTGATAAAAAGATTTTCTACATAAAAAAACCTCTCTCTTGGATCTTGGGAAGTGAACTATTGTTTTGGCTTTTGTTTGTTACAGTTTTACTTACACTACAGTATAATTTCCCGCAGGAGTTTTATTTCCGTCATCCAAAGGCAATTTGGTTAAATGCATTCATTTTTGTCCTTTACTTTATACTTTTCAACCAGCGCAAACAGTTGAATAAATTAATTAATCTGGCTCCGAAAAGACTTTTAACTACTTTCATTAAATTCACTCCAGACAAACCGTTTTGGACTAAATGGATAACTTTTCGATTTGCATTTCTCTTTTTAACCATTGCTTTAGCACAACCACTTTTTGGATCTAAAAAAGCAATGAGCTTAAGCAAAAATAGTGAAGTTATTCTCGCTCTTGATGTGTCAAACTCAATGAATACCAAAGATATTGACAAAGAACTATCGCGTTTAGATATTGCAAAAAGAGCCACCATTCAATTAATAAATGGATTGACTGGTGAACACTTAGGTGTTCTAATTTTTGCTGGAAATGCTTTTGTGCAATTGCCCATTACAAAAGATTACAACTCTGCCAAACTCTTTGTAAATGAAATTGAAACCAAAATGATCTCAAACCAAGGTACCAATTTCGATCTTGCCCTCCAAAAAGCAATGGGCATGTTCTCAAAAGGTGACGCTGGAAAATGTATTCTTCTCGTCACGGACGGTGAAAACCACGAAAAAGTTCCCGATAAAATATTAGCTGAATTACCAGAAAAAAACATCTTTCTTGCTGTTGTAGGAGTAGGAACAAAGCATGGTGGGCTAGTGCCAAAAGATCCTGACCGACCTTACGCTGGTTACAAATCAAACGAAAAAGGTGAACCGATTTTATCTAAGATGGATTCCAAGCTAGTAAATAACTTAGCAAAAAAAGCTAAAGGAATCGCAGTTATATCCGACACCCCGTTTCCAAATCTTTCTGAATTATTAACAGAAATTAACGACATAAGCAAAGGGAATTTAAGAGATTTGGATTTTAATATTAAAGACGCATACTACCATTGGCCGCTAGTCATTGGTATTTTTTTGTGGGTTTTTGCATCGGTTTTACCATTTAACCGTGAAAATGGAGAAATATAAATGAATAAATTGATTAAATATCTTCTTATAATCCTTGTTTTCCAAGCCAATATGGTTCTGGCTAATGCGGATAATGACGTGCCAACAAACAAAAGCGATTGGCGCGCCTTGCTTAATTTAGCTCGAAAAGCCTATCAAGAAAAAGACTTTCAAAAAGCAATATTATTCTATAAAACCTTGTCTCCTGCGCTTCCAAAAGAAATAGATTTATCTGATGAAATTGCCCAAACTCGATACCGACTAAAAGAATACGACGCTGCAGCTGAGATATATCTAAAAAAAAGCAAAACCGATAAGTCAGCAATGGCGCGCTCTTTTCATAATCTCGGCAATATCGCCATGGATAAAAAAGATTATAAAAAAGCAATCGAACAATACAAAAATGCTTTGCGCAAAGACACTTCAAACGATAAAACACGCTATAATTTGTACGAGGCAATTCGTCGACTTAAAGAAGATGAGAAAAAAAATCCGCCACCCAAAGACAACCAAGATAAGAACAAACAAAAAAAACCAAAAGACGATAAGGACGACAGTAATGAGGATAACCCTTCTGCCCTTAACGATCAATCTGTTCAGCGCGAATTGGAGAAGCTTATAAAAAAAGAAGTGGCTACTAAGCGAAAATTAGCGAACGGAAAAGGCAATAAAACTGGAACGAAATCGCAGAAAGACTGGTAATGATTAAGTACATCTCTATATTATTTTCATTAATGAGTGCTTTGTTTGCATTGTCGCAAAAGCCTCATGTGGAGTTAATTGTGCAACCTTCAAACGTGGAAGTTGGTGAACCTTTCAATGTAATTGTTAAGTCCAACTTAACAGGTGAAATAAATATTGAATTCCCTGCAAATTACGAGCAAGGTTATAATGTGATGAATAGCATGGAACAAGACTTTGATGGGAATACTGGAGACGTCGTCACCTTCTATTTTCATGCTCGAACTGGATCCATAAGCAAAGAAGGAAAATACACATTTGGTCCTGCTTATGTAAGAAAAGGGAACAAAGTTTTTCGATCCAACAAAGTAACGATTACAGCAAATGAGCGAGTAAGCGAGTCCAACGAGTCAGTTGAAATTTCTCTTTTTCGCAAACCTGCATGTGGCGCTATCCTTGTTTCAAAAAACAAAGTTTACCAAGGCGAACCTGTTGTCGTGGAAGCAAAAGTTACAGCGCGATTCAAACCAACACATTACGATGCTTATCGCAGTTATTCTATACAATCAGGTGCTGATCAACATAAAATTAATGGTCCCCAAGAAATATTAGTCCGAAATGAAAACAAAGGTAATAAAGAGCGATTTGTCTTTGAATTAGACAAACAGGTTGTATTTTTCAATAATCCAGGGCGTATTCAGATCGACCCATTCGAAATGACTTTACAATCAGGATTCGATGGTGTTCAAATCAGTTCGAAAAAGAATTACATCCGTGTGGTTCCGCTACCTAAAAATGCTCCTAATTCATTCATTGGTGGAGTTGGGGAATTTGAAGTTACAAGTAGCTTTAAAAGAAGTGAATTAAAACAAGGAGAAGTTACAACCTTCACAATTATTATCTCAGGCAAAGGTAATTTACATGACGTGGTGAACCCTAAACTTTCACTTCCCCCAGAATTAAAGATGTATGGTGATCCTGAAAGAGTTGAAAAGTTTTCATTCACAGAAAAAGGAGCACACGGGACCATACAAATTCAATATCATTTGCAAGTAATTAAGGATGGGGACATCAAATTTCCAGCCCTTGCCATGACTTATTTCGATCCGAATTCTGAAAAGTACATTACTAAGTATGGTTCTCCGAGTAGACTCATCGTAGAAAAAAACCCATCTTTTATTCTTGCTAACGAAGCCATTTCAAAAGAAAATAATACCAACCAAATACAGAACTATTATTCACAAGAAACGACGCCAAAAAGTATTTTCTCTAATTCGACAGTGAAGTGGATTGGAATCTCAACTCCTTTTTGTTTAGCATTTCTATTTTTGTTATTTAAGGTGAAAAAAAATAAAAAAAAACAACCGGTTATATCAATTACACCCGAAATCTCGGCAAAAGTTGTTGAGAGAGTTCACCCAAATGAATGGTTATCGATTTTGCAATCTAACGCAGATATGGGAAATGTAGTACCCTTCTTTACCCAACTATCTAAAAATTTGCAAAATTCAATCTCACAAGCAGCATACGGAGATCTAAACTGGGTTCTCTCTAGAGAAGAGACAAAAGATTTTTTTAATCAAAAACAGTTGTCGAGTGATTTTCAATCCAACTTCTTTAATCTAATGCAAACGTGCGAACTGTGCAGATATGGCTGCCAAACCCCCGAGGAGGATTTAAATAAATACTTAGATCGAGCAAAATCAATCTTTAACACCTTGTACAATTTAGCCTAATCTATTGAAATAAAGAAGCTTCATTGTCCGCAAAATTGTCTAATTCCATTCGACATTAATGCATTTATAATTTCAATCCGGAAAAACAAAGCTCATTTCCTTATCTTTGCACTCGCATGCCGACTAATAAAAAAAATATCCGCGAATTATCGCTCCCCGAAATAAAAGAACACTTGATTTCAATCAAGGAAAAACCATTTCGTGCAGCACAAATTTATGAATGGCTCTGGAAAAAAAACGCTCACTCTTTTTCGGATATGACAAACTTGGCTCTCAGCCTTCGTGAAAATTTAGATAAAGAATTTTACATTGACCATATTGTTCTTGATGATCAGCAAATAAGCGCTGACAAAACCATTAAATGTGCTTTCAAAGTTGGTGAAACACAAGTTGTTGAAGGCGTGCTCATTCCGACAAAATCTAGAATGACTGCCTGCATATCCTCACAAGTTGGCTGCAGTTTGTCCTGTGCTTTTTGTGCAACCGGGCGATTGAAAATGATGCGGAATTTGACCGCTGGAGAGATTGTAGACCAAGTTGTATATTTAAATCAACAAGCGGAAGAAAAGTACAGTCAACATTTGACCAACATTGTATATATGGGAATGGGCGAGCCATTGCTGAACTACAAAAACATGTTGCGTTCCACAGCATTACTAACCTCCGAACAGGGCTTGAATATTTCGCCTAAACGAATTACCGTTTCAACAGCTGGTATTTCGAAAATTATTAAGAAAATGGGCGATGATGGCGTGAAATTCAACCTTGCTCTCTCTCTTCATGCCGCAAATGACGAAAAGCGAAATAAAATAATGGACATTAATGAGAGTAATAATCTCGCGTCTCTGAGAGAAGCTTTGGTCTATTTTTACGAAAAAACAGGTAATCGTATCACTTTTGAGTATATCATCTTCAAAGATTTTAACGATGAATTGGAAGATGCTCAAGAGCTGGCGCGCTTTGCTACATGCGTTCCATGTAAAATAAATATTATTGAATACAATCCAATCGATGATGGCGTACTAAAACAAGCTGACGCTAAAAAGGTAGATGCTTTTGCAGAATATCTTGAAGCACGAAATATGATTGTTAATGTTCGTCGAAGTCGTGGAAAAGACATTGACGCGGCTTGTGGACAATTAGCCAATAAGAACAACGCCATATTAAAAGAAGAACGCATTTTAAAATAGGCTTTTAATGCAGCAAATAACTCGCTAACTGCCCTTCATGACCACTTGAATGACAGAACAATATTGTGTATTCCAAAAATTCCTACCTTTAAACTATGGAAAAATTCCTTCTCTGCTTTGTTCTGTTGATTTTTGAGGGTTTTACATTTGGACAGATGAACATTGCTCTAGGTGAATGGAGTCAACAAACTAGTAAAGGTAAGCATCAAGGCTTTGTGATGACTGACAGCAGCTACGTTTATTCAATTGACTTTTCTAACAATAACTTCAGGAATGACCAAAAGCTAATTGCGAAAGTCTACGACAAAAAAAGCCTGAAATTTCAAAATAGCTTCGACATTGCTCCAGAGAAAAAAGACGGTTCTGATATTGAGCTAGTCCAAATCTTCTCTATCCGACAAACCATGGTTTTAGTTATGGTCGAAAACCTCAAAAGTCAACCAAAAGAAAAAAGAATTTTATTGCAGCTCATCAGATCAAATGGACTGCGTGAAGCGCCAATCATTGCCGACACCTTACCTTCTCAACAAAATGTTAATGAAGATTTTCATGTGGTAGTCGATAAAAATGAAACAGGCTTCGTGATTTGCACTAATTATCCTGTCTCATTAGATGAAAACCAAAAGTTAAAAATAACTGCATTCAATCCAGACTTAAGCCAAAAATGGAATAAAACCATTGCCTTTCCCAACAAAGAAAAACAATATATTTTTACAGATTGGCGCTATGATGGTGAAGGAAAATTATTCTTTTTATCCAGACACATAATCGACATGTACCAGGCCGACATGGAGTTCTCCACCTTGAGTCAAAATACCTATTTCCTTTGGGGTTACAACCACGCCAAAGATAAATTAAGGGAAATAGAATTAAGTTTGAATCAACGCTTTATTCACGAAATTACAATTGAACAAGCCGACAATCGTTGGTTAGTTGCTGGGATTTTCGCTAATGATAAAAACTTTCATTCTGACGGCGTCTTTAATTTAATCTTAGATTCTGTCTGGGGAGTTGTTTCGCATAAAATCCATAATTTCACTGAAGAAGAAACACATAATTACGCTCAATTTACAGACCCTAAAAGTGCACATAAGGGAATTGATGAAATCCAAATTATAGATATAATTAGACTCCAGAATGGTGAATTTGCACTCATAGGGGAAGAGTTTTTCAAAGAGATTGCAGAACCAAATGACGAAAGAATGAGCACTTCCAACTTTACAGAAGTACTTCACTATCAGAACATATCCGTATTTTGGTTTGGAATCAATGGAGATTTAAAAGGCATTTACTGCATTCCAAAAAACCAAATATCAACCAATGATGCTGGCGAATATTCTTCCTTTGCATTCGCCCATAAGGATAATAATATTTACTTTTTCTTCAACGAGCATTCGAAAAATTTAGCTGAGGAGCGCCCGAATGGCTTAAACCCGAAACCACTTTCTGGATTCCGAAAAATGTATGTCAAAGGAGTCCAAATAAACAACAAAGGTGTTATGCGTAATAAAACCATATTTGGCTCCTCAAGGCGAGTCCGCATCAAGCCTAAATCAGGAAGCCAGATGTTGGATCACTCTGTATATTTCTTGGCGCAAAAAAAAAGAAAGAATGCTCTTTTACGTGTTCATTTTCCATAAACTCTCACATGTATATTCTTATTGAAAATTCATTTCCAGATCTGCTCACATCGGCAACAATCTTATTATATTTGTGGTGATGATGTCCGTTGAGGAAATAATGTATCCTGTAAAAGAGGAAATGGCGAAGTTCGATGTGATTTTTCGCAATAACCTGCAGTCAAATGCTGCTTTATTGGATAAAATCACGCATTATATCGTCAAGCGAAAAGGAAAACAAATCAGACCTTTATTTCTTCTGTTAACAGCAAAGATGCTAGGAGAAATAACCGAAAAAACATACGAAGCAGCTTCTTTATTTGAAATATTACATACTGCATCTTTAGTGCACGACGATTTAGTCGATGATGCGAACGAGCGAAGAGGTCATTTTTCCATTAATGCACTCTGGAAGAATAAAATTGCTGTACTGGTTGGAGATTATTTTCTATCGAAAGTTCTTCTTCTTTCTATCGAAAAGGACAATGTAGACATTTTAAAAATTGTCGCTAGAGCTGTAAAAGATATGAGCGAAGGCGAATTACTTCAGTTAGAAAAAGCACGTCGGATGGACATTACAGAGGAACTGTATTTTGAAGTAATCAGACAAAAAACAGCCTCTTTAATCTCTAGTGTCTGCGAAGCATCCGCCAAAAGTGTTGGTCGTGAGGACCTTCAAGAAAGAATGAGTCAATTTGGTGAATGTATTGGGATTGCCTTCCAGATTAAAGATGATATTTTCGATTATGGGACGCCCGATCAAATTGGCAAACCAACTGGGAATGACATTCGTGAAAGAAAAATGACTTTACCCTTAATTTATGCTTTGAATAATTCGCCAAAAGAAATTCGCAAAGAATTGATTAACATCGTGAAAAATCACAACGAAAATAGCGCTAAAATAAAACGTGCTATTGAGTTAGTAATCAGTTATGGCGGAATAGATTTCGCTTATAAAAAGATGATGGAATACAAGGCTAAAGCTTTGGCATTAATTTCAGATATTCCTGAATCAGAAGCGAAAAAATCAGTTATTGGTTTAGTTGAATACACCACAACCCGATTAAAATAATAAAATGAAAAAATATCTTTACGCACTCGCTTTTGGCACGTTAATGTTCAGTTGTGGAGAAGAGATTCCTGATAAAATAGTAGCAAATGATGATACTCAACTCATCCTTGAAGAAGATGGCATGTACACCGAGTTTTATCCTGGCAAAAAACAAATTAAAATCCAAGGACCACTTGATGATAATGATGAACGTGATGGACGTTGGGTTTTCTTTTCACCAGAGGGAAGACAATTGAATTTTACAATGTATCAACACGGAAAAAAACACGGCCACTCTTTTAATGCTTATGCAAATGGAGCTCCTTATTATTATGGCGAATACCATCAAGATTCTCTCGTTGGAATCTGGAAAACATACAATACGAAAGGTGTTGTTCAAGAAAAAGATTACGGTTTCCCTAAAGACTACTAAATGGCAATGATACCCCCACATATCGTCGACGACATTATGCAAACTTCTCGTATTGAAGAGGTTATTGGGGAATTTGTCAGCTTAAAGAAAAAAGGCTCGAATTATATGGGATTGAGTCCTTTCACTGATGAAAAAACTCCTTCGTTCTCGGTTTCTCCTTCCAAACAAATTTTTAAATGCTTTTCAACGGGAAAGGGTGGAACTGTTGTCTCTTTCCTTATGGAAAAAGAACATTACACCTATCCAGAAGCTTTGCGGTGGTTAGCTGATAAGTATGGCATCATTCTTCCAGAAGAAAAAGCACCAACCGCCGAAGAATTAGCTTTGGTTTCAGAAAGAGAAAGTTTATTCATAATCAATGATTTTGCAAGAAATCATTATGTGCAAAACCTACACGAAACAGAGGAAGGACAAGCAATAGGCTTAACTTATTTTGAAGAACGAGGTTTTCGACTCGATATAATAAAGAAATTTGAGCTGGGTTACGGCATAAACGTCAGTGACGACTTTACAAAAAACGCTCTTTCCAAAAACTACAAACTTGCGTATTTGGAGAAAGTGGGACTCACAAAAACGAAAGACGAAAGACAATTTGATTTCTTTAGAGGTCGCGTTATGTTTCCGATACACAGTATAAGTGGTCGTATTTTAGGTTTTGGAGGTCGAACTTTAATCACCGATAAAAAAGTTGCCAAATATTTCAATTCACCCGAAAGTCCTATTTATCACAAAAGTGACATCCTATATGGGCTCTATTTTGCGAAAAATGATATTATCAAATACGACAATTGCTTTTTATGTGAAGGATATACAGATGTAATCAGCATGTACCAATCTGGTGTTCAAAACGTTGTTTCCTCCTCAGGCACTTCCTTAACCAGAGAACAAATTAAGCTTATTCGCAGGTATACGCAGAACATCACAATTCTTTACGATGGCGATAATGCTGGAATAAAAGCATCCTTCAGAGGAATTGATTTGATTTTAGAAGAGGGAATGTCTGTGAAAGTTGTTCTTTTTCCAGAAGGAGAAGATCCTGATTCATTCGCAAAGAAAAATAGCAGCTCTATTTTAGAAAAATATTTAGAGGATTCTGCACAAGATTTTGTCTCATTCAAATCTGAAATCTTACTGAAAGACAGCGGCAATGACCCGCTCAAAAAAGCGGAGTTGATTCGTGAAATCGTTTCTTCTGTTGGGTTAATTCCAGATACAATAATTCGTTCTGTTTACGCAAAAGAAATTGCAGATAAATTCGATATTAGCGAAGAAATTGTAATTACTGAAATTGCCAAAACGAGATCGAAGACAATTGAAAAACAACACCAAGAAGCTGTTCGTTCAATACCCATCGAGCCGGCAATTGATTTTGAAAAGAAAAACACGCCGGATGCAGTCTCACCAAAAATCAATCGATTTGATGCTGCTGAATTTTCACTTATACGCACGTTAATAAAATACGGTATTTACGCTATTGATGTCCCTTCTCGAGATGCGGATGGAAAAGATATTTTAGTTGAAACAAGCATTGCAGAATTAATTTGTCACGAATTGGAAAAAGATGAACTCACATTCGATTTTCCTCTGTTTAATAGAGTGCACCAAATATTCACCTCTGGCTTAAGTGAAAATATTTTTTACCAACCCAGTTATTTTTTGAACAATGAAGATCAGGAATTGGTGCGATTTGTTTCTGAAATTGAAAGCAATGAATACGAACTTAGTCCTAAATGGTTTGAAAAGCATAAAATCGTTACACAGGGCGAAAAAGAGCGATTACCGTTTTTGACCATGAGTTCTATTTATTCTTTCAAAAATTATAAAATTGAACGCAGAATCAAACGTATTCAAGGAGAATTAGAAACATTGGATACAGAAGATTATGCTAAAATGACTGATTTAATTAGTGAACAAATTGAATTAGAGCAAGTTAAAAAAGCACTCTCCCTAAAACTAGGGCGAATAATATTAAAATAAATGTTTAGCTACACTCTTTTCAATTTTGGCCCTTACGAGGTTTGCTTATGGAACCTTGTTTTCCTCATCGTTATCATTCTTATCGCTATAATAGTGCGGCGTCTGATTCATAAAAATCTCAAGCGAATTCTAAAAAACCAAAATATTCATGTCGAGGGACGCAGAGCAACTGTTTTACGCCTTTTGAGTCAAAGTATTTATATTCTTGCATTCTATGCAGGGATATATAGTTTTAACTTCAATAATCAAGATGTTAGCTTTGAAAATTTCTTGAGCTATGATTTAGTAAAATTTAAAAATTTAAAGTTTAGTTTCGCACATATTATTGGGATTCTCGTTGTCATTTTTGGATCTAAGATGCTGATCAATTTCGTGAAATTATACTTTACACGACGAGTAAAAGGCCGAATAGATTTAGACGAAGGCTCAGAATTCGTTTATATTCAGGTGACAAAATATATTATTTACGTCGTCGCTTTTATTATTTGTCTTCAAATACTCGAGGTTAAATTAACGGTTCTACTCGGAGGCTCAGCCGCCTTGTTAGTTGGTTTAGGTCTTGGTCTTCAAGATGTTTTCCGCGATATGTTTTCTGGATTTGTTATTCTTTTTGAAGGGAATTTGCGTGTTGGTGATATTGTTGAAATATACAATTCAGGAAATTCAGAACCCGTGATTGCGAAACTCGTTAAAATCAATGTTCGAACGACGCAAATAGAGACCAGAAATGGAAACGTATTGGTTGTTCCTAACAGTAAATTGACTCAAG
>JBDNIA010000075.1:0-4928 GCA_041688525.1 Crocinitomicaceae bacterium
CATTTGAAATCCACATTTTTGCTCCGTTAAGAACAACGTGATCACCTGCATCCTTGAAATTAGTTGTCATACCACTCGGATTGGATCCGTGATCAGGCTCCGTTAATCCGAAACATCCTATCATTTCTCCAGTTGCCAATTTTGGCAAATACTTCATGCGCTGCTCCTCGTTTCCGTATTTCCAAATCGGATACATTACCAAAGAGCTTTGAACTGATGCCGTTGAACGCAAACCGGAGTCACAACGCTCCAGCTCTTGCATTATCAAACCGTAAGAAATTTGATCCAAACCTGGCCCACCATATTCTTCTGGAATATATGGTCCAAATGCACCTATTTCTCCTAAACCTTTTAGTAAATGTTTCGGAAAAGTACATTTCTCATAATTTTCCTCGATTATTGGTGATACTTCCTTCTTTACCCATGCTCTTGCTGCATCTCGAACCAACTTTTGCTCGTCGGTTAGTAAATCATCCATGTTATAATAATCTGGATGTACGTATTGGTCAGTTGCCATTCAATTTTATCTTTGTAATTTCGACAAATTTAGCAATTATTTATAGCTAAATTTAACTAGATTCAGTTCGCTAGTTAAAATAACAATAGTTTGAAAGGAATGTTTTGGGAAAGTAGTTTGGATTTTTTTGGAAACGCTCCGAGTTCGTGGGTGAACGTACAATTGTTCCCCAAGCAAAGTTTATTTGGCGTCTATTCTTTTTTCTTTCTGATTACTTCACTCGTTCTGATTGTTCTTGCTAAAAATGCCAATACCAAAAGTTTTGAAATCGTTCTTCAACTTTTTTTTAGACCAAGAAAAACCGTTTCACGTATAAAAGAAAATTGGCCAATTTTTGGAACAGCATCTTGGTTATTAACCATAAATTTCATTATTACATTGGCACACAGTTTTTTTCTATTCCTGATAACCGCAGGGACAAAAGAAAGCTTTTCCCTGATATTCATTTCAGCCGGCATAGCCTCAGCTTTCTTTTTTCTTGCCTTCTTTTCAATGTCTCTAATAGGTGTTCTGACAGGAATGAACAAAGTTTATCAAATTCCAATGCAACTCACATGGGTTTTGCCACAATTTATCGGCTTAGTCTTGTTTCTAACTAATTTAATCTGGGTTCTCAATCCTGCCTTTTCCACTATTCTTATCTACATATTCCTTTTATCATTTGTTCTATTAAGCATCCAACGAATTCTGCGATCTGCATTTTTTTTATTAATCCATGGTGTTGAATGGTATTATATTTTATTGTACCTTTGCACGCTAGAAATCATGCCTATCAGCATATTAGCATGGCTTCAGTACGAAACGTTTGTTGGATAATTTCTAAAAATAAACAGAAAATTGATTATCAAAACTATACTTGTATCACAACCAAAACCGGAAGGCGATAAATCTCCTTATTTTGATCTTGCTGAAAAGTACAATCTCAAAATAGATTTTCGCCCTTTTATTCATATTGAAGGAATTGTCGCTCAGGAATTTCGGTCTCAGAAAGTCAATATTCCAGACCACACTGCTGTAATTTTAACGTCCAAAACTGCAGTTGATCATTTCTTTAGAATTGCCACAGAAATTCGTTTTGAAGTCCCTGACGCAATGAAATACTTCTGTATATCTGAAGCTGTTGCTTATTATCTTCAAAAATATGTGACCTACAGAAAACGCAAAATATTCTTTGGAAAGCAAACAATCGAAGATTTGGTAGATGTTATGAGAAAGCACAAGAACGAAAAATACTTGTTGCCTTGTACTGACATTCTTAGAGACAAAATTCCAGAGACTTTAGAAGCGCATAAAATTGATTTCTCAAAAGCTGTCCTCTATAGGACGGTGGCATCCGATTTATCCGATTTAGAAAATATCTTCTATGACATGTTGGTGTTTTTTAGCCCGGGGGGAATTGAATCCTTGATGAAAAATTTTCCAGATTTCAAGCAAAATACTACCTTAATTGCCGCTTTTGGTCCTACAACAGCTCATGCCGTTACAAAAAACAATTTGCGCGTTGATGTTTGCGCCCCAATGCCAAATTCACCATCGATGACCGCAGCAATAGAGAATTATGTGAAGGACGCTCTGAAATCAAAGAAAAAATAATTCGTCCTACAATCCAATATGATTGTTCATCCATGAGAGGAAACCTTTAGTTGCAGGCATATTGTATATTTCAAAATCACTTGGTATCGACATTTCTTTTGCCTTCGGGTCAATAATGATTTTTTTACACTTATCATTTACAGCGTGAATCAAACCTGCTGCAGGATAAACATTTAATGATGTACCTATTACAATCAGAATTTCAGCGCTACTCATTTCTTTTGCCGCTTTTTCCAACATTGGCACTTCTTCTCCAAACCAAACTACATGTGGTCTTAACGTATATCCATTATCACATTTATCACTGTCTCCGAGTTTCCAACCGTCAATCCAATAGTATTTCTCCTCACGATTGGGGCCACAACTTTTTGCATAACGTATATTTCCATGAAGATGTATTACATTTTTCGAGCCAGCACGCTCATGAAGGTCATCAATATTTTGCGTGACAACTAAAACGTTAAAAAATTCATCCAAATCCCTAATTGTGTTATGCGCTGCATTGGGTTCGGTTTCAATAATCTGCTTCCTTCTTTCGTTGTAAAATGATTGGACCAACTCTGGATTCGCTTGGAATGCCTCAGGAGTCGCCACGTCCTGAATCCTGTACTTTTCCCATAATCCATCCGAATCACGAAAAGTACTAACTCCACTTTCGGCACTCATGCCAGCGCCAGAAAAAATTACCAATTTGGGTCTATTTGATTTCATAGGGTTTCAAGAATTGATCATATATCGGTTAATATCTTATTTGACTGCAAAATAACTTTTTCTTATCTTTACATTTAGAATAAAACTTATATAAAATCAATTATGAAAAAACTTTATGCCCTTACTGCTGCAATATGCGTTTCTGGAAGTCTGTTCGCACAATTACCTGTGAGCACAACTGCAAGTAACAAAAAAGCAGTTTTAGAAGAATTTACCGGAATATATTGTCAATTCTGTCCAGATGGACACAAAATAGCGAACAATATCCAAGCTGCGAATCCAGGAAATTTTTTTCCTGTAAACATTCATACTGGTGGATATGCAACTCCTCAAGCTGGTGCACCTGATTTCCGCACAGCGGACGGTGATGCAATCGCAGCTCAACCAGGAATGGGAATTACTGGTTACCCACAAGGTGCAATCAATAGACGCATTTGGTCAGGTACAGCAATGGCGCATAGCCGTAGTGCATGGGCAGCCAATACAGCTACTACTATCGGTGAGCCTTCATATGTTAATGTTGCTGGTCAAGCTACATTAAACGTTACAACACGCCAAATGGTTATCGACATGGAAGCTTACTTTACAGCTAACGGTCCTGTAGGTGGAAATAAATATTCTGTAATGTTATTGCAAAATAATATAAATGGACCTCAAACTGCAGGTGCGACTTATAATCCTACGTATGTTAATCCAGACGGAACTTACAGACACATGCACATGTTGCGTGATGTAATCAACCCAACTGCACTTGGAGATGCAATTACATCTGCGAACACTACTGGAACAACTTGGACAAATCAACTTACTTACACTGTTCCTGCTAATTATACAGGTGTTGTAGCTGAACTTGCAAATTTAAAATTAATTATTTTCATCACAGAAGGTAACACAAATACAATTACTGCTGCTGAGTTACCAATTCAATTTACTGGCTTTACAACTTCTTTAAATGCATCATTAAGTAACTTAAGTCAGTTTCCTGAAACTTGTTCCAACTCGATTACTCCTTCATTCCGAATGAGAAATGAAGGTTCAACTACGGTTACTGCTGCAACTGTTACTTATAGTATCAATAGTGGTGCTCCTCAAACATACAACTGGACTGGATCACTTACTTCTTTGCAATCAACAACTGTTCAATTACCTGCAACAACATTTACATTGGCTGCAACAAACAGTCTTTCAGTTGCAATTTCTGCTGTAAATGGTGGTACTGATGAAGATTTATCAAACAATGCTGGAACTGGTTCTTTCAATGAAACAACAGCTTTCGGTAATACGGTTAACATGACTTTCAAAATTAACCAAGATCGATACGGTACGGAAACAACTTGGGAAATCAAAAATGCTGCTGGTACAGTTATAGCATCTGGTGGGCCATATGCAGATTTAGCAGCAACTGGTATTTTATTGCACACACAACAAGTTGTTGCTCCCGCTTCAGGATGTTACAACGTTGAAATTCTTGACTCTTATGGTGATGGAATCAACAGTGGTTACGGAGCTGGAAATGCTGAATTGAAAGATGGACAAGGTAATATTATCTGGAGTACAAACGGTCAGTTTGGTAGTGGAGTTAGACGTGAATTTAAAATCACTTCTAGTACAAACACAACAGGTTTAGAAACTCTTTCTTCTGAAGGATTTTCTATCTACCCAAATCCAGCATCTGATAAAATAAATGTTGCTTTTGAAGCTCAAAACGGATCTTACCAAATTTCTATTGTAGATATCACTGGTCGTGTATTGTCAACTCAAAGATTGACAAACGCGAGTGGATCACAAGTAGTTGAAATGCCAGTTAGCGAATTAGCTACAGGTAACTATTTGGTTTCTATAGTAAAAGATGGTTTGAAATTTACTCAAAAAATCACTGTTTTGTAAGCAAATAACTTATTAAAACTTAAAAGGAGGTCAAGTTTTGACCTCCTTTTTTCTTGCCAAAAATTCTTAAGTTTTTCTTATCTTTAGCCCTCCAAAAAAGGTACATGTCTAAAACTAGAAAACAAGATGCGTTGGATTATCACTCTTCGGGAAAACCGGGAAAGATAGAGGTAATCCCAACCAAACCATATTCAACACAACGAGATTTATCCCTAGCCTA
>JBDNIA010000512.1:0-3905 GCA_041688525.1 Crocinitomicaceae bacterium
GAAGGAGCGGACACTAAAAAAGGATAGCTTGATTTTCCGATAACGGAAGTTATTTGTGAACCAACAAAAATTGGCAAAGAGGCAAATAAAATACTTACGAATATTGACTTTAACATGCACTCAAAATTAATTCAAAAGTTCTGAACTCTTGGAATAAAAAAATCTCCAGAAGATAATTCAACTGGAGATTAGTCTTGAAAATTTTTTTCCTGTTTATTTTTTTACCCAACGGAAATTTAAATTCTGTTGAACAGACAAAAGACCAATGTATTCTCCGCTTGGTAAATTTTTAACATCTAGTTCCTGTTTTAACTTCCTGTACGAGTGCCCTTATTGACAATGCAGTTAATCATACAGCCAATCAGATTCACAAACGAATTTAAATGGCTTTGTTAAAAACTCAACGCGAAATTTTAGCGAAACTTCTCCCGTTAAATTCATTAATTTTGCAAGGTGAAAAGAATCGCAGTCAAAATCGCATATCGAGGTACAACATTTCATGGTTGGCAGCGGCAACCCCGAGAAATTTCTGTTCAAGAAAAAATTGAAGATAGTTTATTCAAATTACTTGGCGAAAAAGAGAAATATCCGATTGTCGGTTGCGGTCGGACGGACACAGGCGTGCATGCAAGCGAATATTTTTTTCATACCGATGTCCCAGCCGATTCTGATTTACAAGATTTGGGTTACAAGCTGAACAGAATCGTAGGAGATGAAATTGTCATAAAAGACATAAAAGAAGTGGCATCCGCCTGGCATGCTCGTTTCGATGCCAAAAGAAGAACATATCGCTATTTCATTCACAGGGAAAAAGATCCTTTCATTACGGACGAAAGTGTTTATGTTCCAGGACCGCTAGATTTTGATAAAATGACCGAAGCTTGTCCTTATTTAATGGGAAAACAAGATTTTACTTCACTTTCAAAATTACACACCGACGTTAAAACGAATATTTGCACTATCTCCGAGGCGAAATGGGTTAAAATGGACGAAACACGTTACTATTTCGAGATTTCAGCCGATCGTTTTCTTCGCAACATGGTTCGCGCAACGGCCGGAACATTGTTAGAAATTGGGCAGAGAAAAATGGAACCTTCAGAAATAAAAACTATTCTTGAAAAAATGGATAGAAGTGCAGCATCTCAATCTGCTCCTGGGCAAGGGTTGTTTTTGTGTCGAATTGAGTATTAAACTGGGATATAGAATCTGTAATATAAAACATTCGCATGCTCATTGATGGATTTAACTTGATATAAAATCAAATTTCCATCCGTCCCGAATTTTTCAAGACAGTCCGCAATCTACTTTACGACTAATATATAATTGTTTTTTTTTCCTTTTCCCAACAAAACATATTTATTATTGATCAACGTTTCCTGGGTAATATTGAAATCTTCGCCAATTTTTTCTTTGTTCACAGAAATGGAGTTTCCTTTTAGTTCGCGTTTTGCTTCGCCATTGGAAGCTAAGAAATTTGTTTTTCCAGAAAGTGCATCGATAATAGACATTCCCGCTTCTACTTCTGAACGCTCAACTTCGGCAGTTGGCACCCCTTCGAAAATAGCAAAAAAGTCTTTTTCTGACAATTTGCGCAAATCATCAGCTGTTGATTTACCGAAAAGAATATTTGTAGCAGCCAAGGCAACTTCCAATTCCTCTTTTCCGTGCACACGTTCCGTAATATCTTCAGCTACTGCTTTTTGCAACTTACGCATGTGGGGCTCCGCTTGATGTTCCGCGATTAGGTTCTCTATCGTTTCTTTATCAAGTAAAGTGAAAATACGAATATAATTTTCTGAATCTGAATCACTTGCATTCAACCAAAATTGGTAAAACTCATACGGAGAAGTTCTGTCTTTATCTAACCAAACCGCACCCGAAGCTGTTTTCCCGAACTTAGTTCCGTCTGCTTTTTTGATCAATGGAGTTGTTACTGCGTAAGCTTCGTTTCCGCTTTTTCGGCGAATCAATTCTGTTCCTGTAACAATATTTCCCCACTGGTCTGAACCACCCAGTTGAACAATACAATTTTTGTGCTCGTTCAACCAATAGAAATCATAACCTTGAACCAATTGGTAAGAGAATTCGGTAAAAGACAAACCTGTTTCCAGACGTTTTTTTACAGAATCTTTCGCCATCATATAATTCACAGTAATGTGTTTACCAACATCGCGAATGAAATCTAAGAAATTCATGTTTTTGAACCAATCGTAGTTGTTTACCATTTCGGCTCCCGTTTCAGTATCGTTGAAATCCAAAAAACGGGACAGTTGGTCTTTCACACATTGCACATTGTGCTCCAATGTCACGCTATCCAGCAAGTTTCTTTCATCTGATTTACCAGAAGGATCACCAACCATTCCTGTCGCTCCACCGACCAATGCAAACGGTTTGTGTCCCGCACGCTGAAAGTGAACCAATGTCATAATTTGCACTAAATGGCCAACATGTAAAGAATCTGCAGTGGGATCAAAACCAATATAACCCGACCGAACTTGTTTGTTTAACGCTTCTTCCGTACCCGGCATCATGTCGTGTATCATTCCCCTCCACTGCAATTCAGTGATAAAATTCTTTGGCATCTTATTATAGATTTATGGATCTTAGGACTTTAAGCTTTTAAGACTTGTTAAATTGACTATTTCGTCATAAAATCTCATAAGCATACTATCCTAGAGTCCAATTTTATTTCTTACCTGTCAATTCCTTAAACACTTCTTCCAAACGTTTTTCTTCTATGCGAAGCGTAAGGACGAGTAACTTGTTTTCTTGTGCATATTGCGCAATTTGCTTTCTGAGGTCAACATTGGCGCTACCTTCAAATAGCCAGCCCTTACCTACTTTCTCTACTTTACGAACGTTTGCTATTTTGACCAATTGGTTTTTAGAAACATCGCCTTCGAATTCCACGTAAACCGTTATAACTTGACCATCAGGGTGCTGTAATTCGCTTGTTTTTCCGTCTGCAACAATATCACCGTTATTAATGATGACCACACGATCACAAATTGCTTCAACTTCCTGCATAATATGTGTGGAAAGCATCACTGTTTTTTCTTTTCCGATTTTCTTAATCAATTCACGGATTTCAACCAATTGGTTTGGATCCAAACCTGAAGTTGGTTCATCCAAAATCAAAACTTCTGGATCGTGAATAATGGCTTGTGCCAAACCCACACGTTGCCGATATCCTTTGGAAAGCATTCCAATTTTCTTGTTTTGTTCTATTTCTAACCCAACAGCATTTATCATTTCTGCAACGCGGTCTTTGACATTCTTTATTTTGTAAATATTTCCAACAAAAGTCAAATATTCCTTCACATACATGTCGAGATACAAGGGATTATTTTCCGGCAAATAGCCAATTAACTTTCTGGTATCCAAAGAGTCGACATCCACAACTTTACCACACACTTTCACTTCTCCACTTGTGGAAGGAATAAAACCCGTAATAATTTTCATCGTAGTGGATTTTCCAGCACCATTTGGGCCCAAGAAACCAACAATCTCACCTTTATTCACTTCAAAGGAAATAGAATTAACAGCGGCTTGCTCGCCATAAAATTTGGTCAGATTTTTTACCTCGATTGACATTTTGTTCGTTTTGAAGAGCGAAGATAGTGAAAAATAGAAATGCCAAAGGAAAGCATGCCGTATCGTTTAGTAAAATGTTGTTTAATGCAATTATTCACGAAGAAAATCAATCTTTTTAAATCAATTCCCGCTATAAAAAAAACCGAAAATTTTAAAATTTGCAAATTTTAAAAGACTAAAAGACTAAAAGACTAAAAGTTTAGCCCGTTTTTTGATATAATCGACTTTACCTCCCTTCTGTTTATAGAATAGAATTACCACAAATGTTACTCATTCATATTACATAAAGAAAAAGTATCTTTGCGCCTTCA
>JBDNIA010000513.1:0-7895 GCA_041688525.1 Crocinitomicaceae bacterium
AAAGTTTTTCTGAAATTAAAGTCATTGGTCCCGCTCCTGAAAGATATAATTCTTTCAAATTTGTCAATTGACCAAAGTCATCTGAAATCTCTTGTAAATTATTCCGGTTAAGATAAACGAAACGAAGATTTCTACACATGCCTAAAGTAGGTGGTAAGTGTTGCAAATGATTAAATTGTAATTGCAAATTTTCTAATTTATCTAGTTTTCCAATGCTCATCGGAATCGATTTCAGCTGATTTTGTCGTGCCCAAAGTTGCTCTAAATTTATTAAACTTCCTATTTCTTCGGGCAGTGTTTCTAGCTTATTGTACTGAACTACCAATTTCTTTAATTTTTTCAGCTGTCCAATTTCAGGTGGCAAACTGGTTAAATCATTACTTCCCAAATACAATTCTTCCAAATTGAGCAGTTGAGCGATTTCGGATGGGATAACGCTAATATTATTGTGAAATAGGCGTAGAACTTTCAATTGTTTCATCTCAAAAACATAAGGTGGTATTTCCGTTAAATTTTTCCTGCTGAGATTAATTACTTCGTTCTTTTCAAAAAAAATATTATCCTTCAATTTTGAAGCGATACAACCGGATAAAAGTAAGGCAACTGTTAAGTAGGAAATAACGTTTAAGAGATAGTTGCGCATAGAATTTAGGGCTGTGTTAAAAAAGAATAACTTTACTAAAATACATATTTTAAAAAAATAAATCTGTAATTTGGTATAAATATTGAAGTGAATACAGTGAAAATTTAAATAAATATAATTATGAAAGTGTTGAAAATTACCAGTATTGTTGTCGCATCTATGTTTGTGATAAATTCTTTTGGCCAAGTAGAAACGAAAGCTCCAAAAAAAGTAGTAGCACAAGAAAACATTTCTGAGCATGAAAAAATGTCTCCAGAAGAAAAAGCGAAAATTCAAACTGAGAAAATGAATAAGCATTTGTCTTTAAGCTCTGACCAAGAGGCGAAAATTTACGAAACTAATTTGGGTGTTAACATGAAAAATGAAGCCATTCATAATAGCACTAACATGACGAAAGATCAAAAACGTGAAGCTTTAGAACAGAATCAAAATGCTCGAAAAGAAATGATTAAAGCTTATCTTACGAATGTGCAAATTGCGAAATACGAGGAAATGGAAGCGAAACATGAAGAGCGAAAGGAAATGAAAGCTACTGATAGAAATGAAACGATAAAAGAGGGTAATTAAAAATAATTTAGTTTCAAAAAAATAAAAAAGGCGATTAGAATTTTTCTAATCGCCTTTTTTATTGAATCAACTTTTAAGTTTTTCGGCGAAAACTTCCTTGAACTTTTCATGTTTCGGTCTCACAACCGCTTGACAATAGGGATTCTCCGGATTCAAAGCTAAATAATTGTGGTGATATTCCTCAGCGACGTAATAATTATTTATAGCCGCAACTTCTGTAACCAAAGGTTGATCCCAAACTTTTTCCGCATTCAATTTCTGAATGTATTGTTCTGTTACCTGTCTTTGCTGCTCGTCGTGATAGAAAACTACAGAACGATACTGTGTCCCTACATCACCACCTTGACGGTTCAAGGAAGTTGGATCATGAACAAAGAAAAACACCTCCAATATTTCATCAAAAGAAATCAAGGATTCATCGTACACCACTCGAGCAACTTCTGCATGACCAGTTGTTCCATTACATACTTCTCTGTAAGTCGGATTTAACTTTTCACCGCCGGCATAGCCTGGATTTACGGAAATTATTCCTGACATGTCTTCATAACAAGCTTCGATGCACCAAAAACATCCAGCTCCTAATGTTGCTTCTTTCATCTTTTTATTGCGAATTTACAATTCTATTTTCTTTATTTTTTCTTAAAGTGCAAGGATGCTGAATTAATGCAGTATCTCATTCCTGTTGGTTTTGGACCGTCATCGAATACATGCCCAAGATGCGCGTCACAACGTCTGCAATTTAACTCGTCGCGAACCATTCCCATACTCTTGTCAGTGCCCACAATAATATTGGCTTCGTCAACTGCTGCATAAAAACTTGGCCACCCTGTGCCTGATTCAAATTTTGTTGAACTCGAAAAAAGTGGTAATTCACAACAAACACAGTTGTAAATACCTTTTTCGTGATTGTCCCAATACTTTCCTGAAAAAGGTCGCTCAGTTCCAGCTTCTCGTGTGACATAATATTCCTGAGGAGTCAAAAGCTTTCGCCATTCAACATCCGTTTTTAGAACCTTCGTACTATCCTCCGGTTTTATCATAATTGAATCGTCCATTACCTTAGTTTCGCGCGCTGAATTAATTGATGAGCTACAAGCTAATACTGCGAAAGAAATAATGATACTCGATATTATATATTTCATGTTTCTGTTTGTTATTACTTTATTTAACACCTTTTCATTTGTAAAAGTTCTTAATCTACTCATGTTAATTAAATTTAAGACGTATAATTCTTCTGTTCCTTACAAAAAAAACCAAAAAGCTCGCTACTTTTGCACCATGATAAATACGTATAGCAAAAACTTTTGGATGTTATGTCTGTCAATGTTTTTGTTTATGACTAGCTTCAACCTCATCTTACCTGAACTAAATCAGCTGATTACAAATCTTGGTGGAGCTGATAAAAAAGGTTTAATTTATACTTTCTTTGCAATTACAGCTCTACTTTCTCGTCCTTTTTCCGGTAAACTTGCCGATACAATCGGTAGAAAAAGGGTAATGTATACCGGAGTGGCTATTGCTATGCTTACAAGTATGCTTTATCCTCTTAGTCATACTGTCTTTTTCTTTTTAGGACTTCGATTTCTTCACGGGATTGGTGCAGGATTTATGCCCACAGGGGCAACTGCTCTAGTCACGGATATTCTACCATCCGACAAGCGCGGTCGAGGAATGGGGATTTGGGGAACTTTTATTTCTCTCGGAATTGGTGTTGGACAATCGTTGGGTTCGCCCATTGCTAGTTCATTTGGAATGAACAACTTATTTCTTTTTTCCGCTATTTTCGCTGGATTATCGGCAATACTTTTAGGTGCTGTAAAAGAAACGCTTCCAACAGAAACGAAGCAGAAATTTCGTTTTAGCCATTTAAAATTAAGTATAAAAGACATTGTTGAACCATCGGTTTGGCCCTGTGCATTTGTAATGTTTCTATCTGCTATAAGTTCTGGTATTATTTTCACAATCACACCAGATATATCAGAATATTTAGGAATTTCAAACAAGGGATGGTTCTTTCTCTTTTATACTATTTCGACTATAATAGTTCGACTTTTCAGCGGTGGCTTATCCGATAATATTGGTAGAAGAAAAACCTTGGTTATCGGTATGGTTCTTTTAATTATCAGTGTAATGATGATTGCTTTCGCCACTACTTGGGAAATTTACACCTTATCAGCCGTCACGTTTGGTTTTGCAACAGGGATTTCTAGTCCAACAATTTTCTCTTGGACCGCTGATCTTTCTCATCCCGAGAGACGAGGTGTAGGCTCAGGAACAATGTTCATCGCACTTGAAGCTGGATTTATTGTTGGCTCGCTAAGTACTTTATTTTTGTACAACAGCACCTGGTCGACCGTTCCTATCGCATTCGGATTTGGCGCTTGCATGGCGCTGGTATCACTAATTTACTTAATCTGGCATTTGAAATACTCTATCTCTGCGACTTAGAAAATTGCGCCGAGAGAATACTGAATTGCCATTTCTCGTTTTCTTTGATCTTGACTTAAAGAATTTTAATTGAATGCTAAGTATCTATTTTTAAACTATTTTTACTAATATTAATCATAAAAATTGCTATGAAATACTTCTTAATACTATTGGTAATTAGTTATTGTTCGTTCACTAGCTGCGCCCAAGAAGAACATACTTCAAAAGATTCCACGATGGTGATTACCCTGATGGATGGTGAAGAACGTATTGGTCATATTCTCAGTGACGATGGACGCGAAATTCTGTTTTTATCGAATGAAATAGGCAAAATCTATATCCAAAAAGAAAACATCAAGAGTATTCGCCCTTTTGAGTTAAGTAACGACCAAGTTGTGCATGGGGAATATAGAAATTCAGGTCCTTTTACAACGCGCTATTATTTTACAACTAACGCACTTCCAATTAAAAAGAAAGAAAATTATGCAATGGTGCATTTGTATGGTCCGGAAATTCATTTCGCTACGTCAGATCGATTTTCGGTTGGACTTATGACTACTTGGATTGCTAGTCCGCTTGTATTTGCCTTTAAATACTCTATTCCAACGGCCAATCCGAAAGTGAATTTTGGTTTGGGGACATTGCTTGGAACTTCTGGCTCTTTGAACCAATTCAGAGGATACGGTGGTCTTCATTGGGGAATGGTGACTTTTGGTGATCGCAAGACCAACATAACAATATCCGCAGGTTTTTCTTACGCTAACGCAGATTCCGAACGTACTTACGAAAAATCTGGTGTTTACGATGCAATCAAAATATTTGACCAAACTACCCAACAGTATTACAATAGTTATCCCATTATACCTAGGGAAAGTTATAACTTGGCTAGCGCACCAATTATTGGGCTATCAGGCATTACCAAAATAGGGAAAAATGCGAGTATCTTTTTTGAAGGAATGATCCTTTTTGCCCAAAACCAAGGAACGAGTAGCTATAACGTTTACTCAGAGAACCAAAACCAATGGGGCTACAAAGATGTAGAGAAAATTATAGTAACCAAAAATGAAGGCCTGCACGTTCTGGCTTTCTTTACGCCCGGTATACGCTTTAATAGATCACAAAGCAAAGCGTTTCAATTTGCCATTGCCAACGTTTTTTCATCTCGAAATGGGAATATAATATCCTTTCCGATCCCGATGTGCTCCTGGTTCTATAAATTTTAATTGTTCAAAGCGTTTTTTGAGTTTAAAAAAAAAGGTTGTAAGCCAAAGAAAATCATTGCTGGGAAAAAGTGCATAGGAATAGCTAATCCAGGTAGCAATTCTGGAAATTCAAACTCCAAGGGCAAGGTCATTGTTATAGGACCAAAAATGCTTAGAAACGAAAGCAACATAATCAAAATGTTCAAACTACCTTTCCAATTAACTTTGTCGAGCTTAAACAACAGCATGTACCCAACAGCCATAAGCATACAACCCATAATACTCGCGCTTGCCACAGCTGTAGAATTAATAATAGAACTAAAGTCTACCATCGTTGCCTGTTCATATAATTTGAGGTAAACAATACCAGCTACTGCCGACATCGTGCCGGCAATTATTCCTTGGAATAAAATGCGTTTCATCCTTTTATTTGTTTAGCGGAATAGATACATCCAATTTAATCTCATTCGATACTTTTTTCGACATTCCTTCCATATTTCCAACCTTGAAATCCATTCGATTTACCGAAAATTTTGCTGCCACTTTGTTGTTATTAAATGTAAAAGGCACTGTCATTTCTTTTGTAATATTGTGAATCGTCATGCTGCCTGAAACTGTATATCCATTAGCCGTTTTCGAAAAACTTTTTGATTTAAACACAAGTGTTGGAAAATTTTCCGCATCAAACCATTTGTCGCTTACCGCATGTTTGTTTTTCATTCCGTTGCCCGTATTAATAGAAGCAACATCAATAGTAAAGGAAAATTTGGCCGCTGATAAGTTGCTCGCATCAAAATCCACATTTCCCGACATTTTTTTGAAAATCCCTTCCGCATCCGTTCCTGCAAATTGGATAGAATAGCTATCTGAAATTTTCCAATTCGTTGTTGTTTTCCATGCAAAAGCCGAGAGCAAGACTATAAATCCAGCAAGAGATAAGGAGTTTATTTTTTTCATTTTGATTATAAGTTTGATATTAATGTTAGCAAAGGTCGATAATATATTGTTCTTCGGAGTTAATCTAGATTAAAAATTAAGAAGAGGAAATAATTTAAAGTAGAAATACACGAACGAAATATGAGAATCGGTGATACCGTATATTGTCTAAAAAATAAAGTGCAACCTTCTTCATTCAACGAACATTAGAATATTCCAAATCTATGAGTTAACGCTACTTTAGATTTTAAAGTCAAACTGCGCAGCGCTATTTTACCACTGATTGTTATTTATAAATCTTAAACCATGAAAAAAAATTCTAGCTTAACAAAAACATTATTCACGCTACTTGCACTAGTCACATTTTCAAATTTTGCTTTTTCTCAAAGGCATTCAGGCTTGGCATTTAACGTTGGGGTGAAAAAGAATTCTTTCTCTTTAAAGGATAATGCTGGTATAAAAATGAACGATTTTACAGGATCTCTGGCACCATATATCGGATTGTCTTATTCGCATATTTTAGCATCAAAATTTAACGCCACTTACGAATTTGGCTTTTCTCATCTGAAAGGTACGTATAACGAGCAATTTGATCCAAATTATAGCACGCCATATTCCACTTCAAATGATAATTCAAAAGCTACTAGTCAAGCTTTAATTAAAACTTTGGCTTACTCACTTCAACTATTGGGACATTATCAAGTAACGAGAAAAATATTTATTTCTGCTGGTATTTCTTTTGAAAGGTACCTTAATCCAGCATTTACGGTCTCTGACATTGACGAAAATTACGCGAATGATTTAGTTAGTGATGCTTCTGCAGGAATATACAATATCTCTGGGCTAATCGGTGTAGGATATACAAATGAAAATTTCCGTATCGATTTGCGCCACGGTATTGGTCTTAATAATTTAATTGCACAACCAACTCGATACGAAAAATTGAATTTGAGCCAAACATCATTGATATTTGGATACTATATTGGAAAAAAATAAATATGAAAATTTTAACTAGTATTTTCCTGCTAATTGGGTTTGCGTTTATTGGGTTTACTCAAAACAAACCCGAAAGCGTAATTTGGGGTGAGAAACTCAAAAAGACAAATAATCTAAGTGACTTTATATACAAAAATGAAAGTTTATACACGATAAATGAGCAACTGAAGTCGATTCAAAAATTTTCTCCTGACAAATTAAATCTAATCAATACCTTGTCGCTCGATGGCGTAATGGGTGAACTAGAAGGTCTAACTTTTGATCTCTATAGTTCTATGCAGAAATTGATAGAATACAAAGATGGTTTCGGCTTAATTATTTCTCAATTGAGCAAGGATAAGAAAAAGAAATACTTTGGCCTTTTTGAAATCGATGGTGATTTATCTAAAATTCAGACGAAAGGCAAATTACTTTTTGAAATAGATTTAGGCAAAAAGGAAGACTATCAAGTCAGTGAAGTTGTAATTGCCAATGAGAATTATCAAGGTATTTACAGTAGAAAAGGATTTGTGTCGGATAAAGAAGAGATTTTATTCGCGCAACTCGATATTGTAATGGCGAATGATAAAGTATTGACCGAAGAGTTTGTGTACTATCAGGACGAACTCTCTCATAAATATTTTGCGTTAAGCGATGATGTTGTCTTGATTCAAGATTGGAAAGAAAACAGTTCTGATGTCAGACTATACGACGGCAAAAATGGAAATTTAATCAAAGAATTTTCTCTGTTTGATATTCTAGACGAAGAATATGACGCAAGAATTTTGTCCGTCAAGAAAAACTCCAAGGGAGAATACATCATGGCTGGCTTTTACGGAGATATTTCTAAAGATGATGTTGAAATGACTGGTTTGTTCAAGTTTACGCTAAATG
The DNA here is from genome assembly GCA_041688525.1 of Crocinitomicaceae bacterium. Taxonomy (GTDB): domain Bacteria; phylum Bacteroidota; class Bacteroidia; order Flavobacteriales_D; family Crocinitomicaceae; genus UBA2040. Next base: position 7,645 of record JBDNIA010000513.1, read on the forward strand.
CTCAAGGAAAAAGTGATAGAAACAGCTTAATAACTTATGTCTTGACGGAAATAAATAGCACAGTTGAAAATGTCAATTTGTACAAAGTTCAAATTACGGACAAAGGAGATATCTTTTTTGTTATGACATCACAAATGGGACAAATACGAGGAAATACGCTAACTACATCCACACAGTTCGAACAATTAATGGTCGTTGGCCTTCACGGGGATGAAATTTGGGCAAAATCCATTCCTTTCCGACAAGCTTAT
>JBDNIA010000514.1:0-13123 GCA_041688525.1 Crocinitomicaceae bacterium
AACATCATCTAAGATACTGATTTTCAAGGTTTTAAACAAGAAATTTAAGACTTAATTTATTGATAATCAATTGTTTATAATTTTTGTCATGTAGTTAGCAATAATCAAATAACTTTAAAAAACTTTTCTGGTCTTTTAAGTATAAATTCTCTTGATTATCTGAATGAGTTTGCAATAATCCAATTAAGAGTTGATGTTGTCACAGAAGATGCAAACGGGGAGGATGTTTTAACTAATATTTTGTTTTCACAAGCTTCATTCAAAAATGGTAGGCTTGTAATTATTGGTAATGGATTTGATTACTCAGATTTCTCAAATTCTAATTTGCAGAATGGGAATGAGTATACAATGAATCAAAATCAAAAAATCCTGAACCTTACAACCAATTTGAATGAGGACATGGTCATTCAAGTTTCGATTTCTACCGATGCCGGTAATATTATGGATGGGGATTCAGAGATTGAGAGAAGTAGTGTTAAGTTATCTACCTCTTTAGGAATGGATAACTTAATTAATATTTCTTTAATGTCGGATTTTGATCAAATTGTGAACCTTGAAATCAGAGATTTATATGGTAATCAAATTAAAGAAAATTCAATATTAAACTTGCTTGAAATTGAAAAATTTCAATTAGTCTTAGGCCGAGAAGCTTTCGCTAACAAAGGGTCTTATTTTGTGGTTATTGTGAAACTCAAAAATGGACAGCTTGTCACGTCAAATCTATTAATTCCATAAATAATAATATTAGGCTGGAATTTTTAAACCAGCCTAATATTATAAATAAGTATGAAAAATCTATTACTCTTTTACGCCATTGTCAATATTAATATTTGTTTTTCGCAGAAAACAATTTCGGTGGAGGTTACACCAAACATAGTTTATTCAAGTTTAAAAGGTTCAGGAAAGATACCACAAGGTTTCTTTATAAATAGGGCAAATCCCTCCATAAATTTTGGCGTTTCAATAGCCCAAACTTTTCATAAACATTTTTCTGTTATTCTTGGTTTTAACTATTTTATGAATAGATATAAGTCAAAATTTTACACCGATTACGAAAAAAATAAAATTCCTTTTTTTCGCGATTTTCTTCAAACGAGCTTTTTTGAACCCAAACTACTCTTTCGATGTTCCTATGATTTTAATGCAAAAAATCGTTTATTCATAGAAACAGGTTTAGGGTTATCTATCTCTAAATCACCTTCTTTTTCAATTAATCAAATTTACCTGACAAACTCCGATACTATTTATTCTAAAATTAACGTTACACCATTAAATAACGCATCATACTTAAAATTGTACTTTTCAATTGGTAAAACATTTTACAACACTCAAAAACTAAATGGTGAATTATTATTTACATATAGACACTCTGCCAATGAAGAGGTTATTAATAGAACTTTAATCCGTGGAGTCGATAGTTATAATTTTAGTTATTTCCGAAATTCATCATATCTTGGAATTACCTTAAAGGTAAATTACAGTTTTATTAAAAAAACTTAAATTCAACGTCTTTTCCAGGGTTGATTTCCTTTAAAATTCGCTGGCAAGTGCTACATGAGCTGAGGTGAAATATTTTTTTCATTGTTGTTTTTTTGTCAAGATAATTTAAATTAACTCATTGGCCCTACATTATAAGAAAAACTCATTTTCACGATCATTGCTCTAATTTATAAATTGTTAAATATTTTAAGAGTTGAATATTATTGAAATACTCTATTTAGCTTTAACCTTATTTATATTATTCGCTGGATTTTAATCTTTTGCTCATACACCATTTTACCTATGAAATTTACGTTTATTTTCATGTTGTTTACGTGTTCGATAAGTGCCCAATCATTCTACATTGAACCAAACATACAAACAAAAGCAATGGTAACCTCTATCAGTTCAACCATTCATAGTAATTTATTGATAAACACAACTCCTTATGTGCAAACGAAAAGTTTAGGGATTATCTGGCCAGATAAGCTTTCTCCTTTGACGTTTGGTTTTCAGGTCGGATATGAGACAAAAAACAAAAATACTAGATTAAGTTTGGGCATTAACGGTGATGGAACAGCATCTGGCTATGAATATGTAGTATTGGCTTATAATTTTGAGGACAATTATTCTTACACGGCAGGTGGTTATGCGTGGTTGGGCAAATCCTACACCAACTTGCGCCTGCAGCTAGAGCAACAAATTTTTACTTTAGGAAGCACAAAGTTCAATCTTTTAGTCGGTTTAGGTGGTTCCTTGCGTGAAAAAAACCTGAGTGGAGGAGTTCTCGGATCAGACGGCATTACAGTTATGTTGGCTGATTCTTCTGTGCAAAATGTTATATACGAATTGCGAAACAACCCAGGTCGGTTTCATGCCAATTTTACAATAGGTTTAAAAGGCGATATTTATTCAAGTAAAGGGAAATACATTTTAAGCAGTTCTATTTTTTATACTCATGGAACTGCTCCCTTAACAACATTGGATCAAAATTTAAGTAATTCTTCAAAACCTTTGGAGACTTACAACAATTCTTTTTATTCTCGTGATTCTGGTATTTACTTTCAAATAAGTCGAAGAATTCAATTCTATCCTTGGAAAGGGTTTAAAACCAAAAGTGAAATTTAAACTGTGAAAGCTATATTTCATTCCCAAAGAAATTTGAGCGATTACGGATTCACAAACCGTACCAGTTCAGTATTTTAAATGATTTCTCGAGTGACGCTTCATACTGAGGCGTCACTTTTTTAAACTTAAGTCAAAATGAAATTTACATTCACTTTAGTATTCAACTTTTTTTTAAGCTTTACTCAAGGACCGATCCTTTCGTAAATTATAGTCTTACTTACTTATTCTGCATATACTCCTTGTTCTTCTTCTGATCCTCAGCCGAACCTGTGTTGCAACCGTTTGATTTTGCTTTGAACAAGAAAATGAATTTTGCTTTCAGGGTAATTGGCCAATAATCCGATGTAAACCATTTGATGGCTGGCGTTCCTCCGTTCCATTCAGAAAAACCGAGAACAGGCGTTGATAAACTTGGAATGAAATAGGATCCTTTTTTCAATTTTATTCCAAAACCTAAATCGTAATGCAATTGTAAAGCTGCATTTTTTTGAAAACGTTGGTTTTCTGGGAAATGAACTCCGTCGTAATTTTTACTTCCTTCAACAATTCGGTAATCAAAATTGACACCCAAACCATTGTCAATAAAGAACTTTGGGTTTTTGAAATAGAATATTTTATGCGCTGTTACATGAGCGCTCGCGTAGGTATTGTAAAATTTTCCGTTTCCGGTAGCTGAAGAAAGTACCTGATTTCCGGTTGCATCTGTAAATTCCACAAGCGTGCTTTCTTTTCCGCCATATAATTTTACGCCTAAACCCCAATCCCAATAGGAAAGGATACGAAACGGTAAACCTGCGATTTTGAGCGTTGGTACTTTCATTGGGAAATGTGCCATGCCAATATCGAGCGAAAGTCCTAATAAGCCTGATGGATCTTGTTGGTAACGAAAGCGTTGACCGCCATACGAGGAATCTGGTGTAATGGTTTCATTTTTTCTACTGGTCATTGTATATGTCGGGCCAAAGGAAAATTGCAGACCACGTGGTTTGTACATGCTATTGTCTATAGGTCCTCCAAAAACTTTACTCCGCTTTTGTTTTGAGCCCGGTCGCATGTTTTTCTGACCTAATAATCCGCCAGAAAAAGAGAGAATTAGGGAAACAAGAATGAGTTTATGCATGTGCTTTGTCTTTGTCTAACAGTTCTTTTATTTTCTCTATAACGAGAGTTTCGTCCCAAATGTTGTGAATATCAGGAATTTCCATCACTTTGTCCATAATCGCGCGTTGTCTATCACCATGCGCCATAGCTTCGGCATAAGGTGTTTGAGAAAATGTAACGTGGGAGTATAGCGGCAACCATAAATCTGGGTGCATTTTTGTGAATTTCGCTTCAATTTTTTTGCGCAATAAAAAATCCGGATCGGCCGTTTTATCGCGCATTTCAATGTAATTGTACAACGCTAAATCTGCAATTGCCTGACCATTTTTATAATGTTGATCTGAGAAATCTTTCATTAAATTATTCCATTCGCCATTTCTTGCTTCATACAATTCATTAAAAACAGTGCAATCTTGGAAACCAGCATTCATTCCTTGTCCGTAGAAAGGAACAATAGCGTGAGCGGCATCGCCCAACAATAAAATATCATCGTTATATTGCCAAGGATCACATTTCACTGTAACCAAACTTCCAACTGGATTGTTGTTAAAATCCTTTAATAATTCAGGAATCAATGGAATAGTATCTGGGAACACCTCTTGGAAAAACTTCATTATTTTCTCATCAGAATTTAGGGCATTAAAAGACACTTCTCCTTCCATTGTCATGAACAATGTTAAAGTGAAACTTCCGTCGATATTTGGAAGTGCAATCATCATGAATTCCCCTCGTGGCCAAATGTGCAAACAGTCGTTTTCTAATTTATAGGTTCCATCAGAATTAGCGGGAATCTCCAATTCTTTGTAACCGTGACCCAAGTAGCTTTGTTGGTAATTGAATCCTGTTGTTTTTTGCAAACGCGTTCGTACAGCTGAAAAAGCGCCGTCACAAGCAAAAAGTTTATCAAATTTAAATGTCTCAACTTCCTTTTCTAGGTTTTGCATAACGATAACATTATCGCGCAAATCAACATCTTGGCATTTTAAATTGAACAAATACTCAATGTTTGGATAATGCACCGCTTCATTCATAAGTGTTTGATTCAGCAAGCCTCGAGAAACAGAGTAGATTGCTTCATTGTCTAAACCATAAGGTTGGTAAGTCAAATTACCTTCCGTATCGTGCATGCAGCGGCGGTACATTGGTAAAGCTATTTCACGAATTTTATCCGAAACCCCGGCCAAATCCAAAGCTTTCCATCCTCTGTTTGATAAGGCTAGATTAATTGAACGTCCACCTATAATTTCAGACTTTCTTCTGTCTGGACGGTTCTCTAAAACTTGAACTTGATGTCCTTTTTTAGCCATTAATATAGCTTGTAAACTTCCAACTAATCCTGCTCCAACAATTGCTATTTTTTTCATCTTAATTAAATTACGAATTAACGAATTACGAATTCACTTGATAGTTACCCACCGTAATTCAAACATTCGTAATTGCTTATCTGTTCTTCCAATGTTCAGAAAACCTCGTTTTAAAATGAGGTTTCTGTGCTCTTTGCTTTAATTTTCTTTGGTGAACCATGTTGTTGACGCGCCAAAGTACTATTCCACCAACAAGTACCGCTATCGTTTGAAATCCGATTGTGGAATACGCCATTGAACTGTCTAGTTCGCCAACATAATTTACTTTTATTAGTGTTTGAATGTCCATTTCCTATTGTAATCCTGGTATTTCAACCATTTCACTTACATCTTTTGTGTAATCCACTCCATCTACTTTGAAGCCAAAAAGATTGAAGAAATCTAATTCATATCCTTTTAAATCTCCAATTTTCGGTAAGGTTTGCGTTGTTGCTTCTGACCATAGTGCCAGAACTTTCGCTTGAATATCAGGACGCATTTCCAAATCATCAACCCGGATTCTGCCTTTATCATCCAAACTTGTTTCTGCAGAATACAAACGATCATTAAACAAACGAACGATTTGCTCGATACAACCTTCGTGAATTCCTTCTTCTTTCATCACCTTATACAACAATGAAATGTAAAGTGGTATAACAGGAATTGCGGAACTTGCTTGCGTAACTAGTGCTTTATTAACCGAAACATATGCTTGTCCTCCAATGGCTTTTAAGCTATCCGTAATTTTAAATGCCGTTGCTTCCAGATCATCTTTCGCGCGACCGATTGTTCCTTTTCTATAAACTGCTTCTGTCAAAGATGGGCCGATATAAGAATAAGCAACTGTTTTAAACTCATTTGATAAAAGGTCTTGTTCTTTTAGTTCATTGATCCACATTTCCCAATCTTGCCCGCCCATTACGGCAACAGTGTTGTCGATATCTTCTTGAACACAAGGCTCAATAGTAATTTCTTTTACTTCGCCAGTATGGAAGTCGACTGTTTTGTCCGTAAATGTTTGACCGATTGGCTTTAAAACTGATTTATGTAAAAAATCTGTTTTAGGGTGTTTTCGAACTGGTGATGCTAAACTATAAATTACCAAGTCAATCTTCCCTAAATCTTTTTTGATTAATTCAGAAGTTTGTGCTTTAATTTCATCAGAAAAAGCGTCGCCATTTATGCTTTTTGCATATAAACCTACTTTATTTGCTTCTACTTCAAACGCTGCGGAATTGTACCAGCCTGGTGATGCTGTTTTTCCTTCAGAAGGTGGTTTTTCAAAGAAAACGCCAATAGTTGAAGCTCCTGCGCCAAATGCACTTGTAATTCTTGAAGCTAATCCAAAACCTGTTGATGCTCCAATTACTAGAACCTTTTTGGGTCCATCAGAGACTGGGTTAGACTTTGCATATTCAATTTGTGTTAAAACATTTTGCTCACATCCTATAGGATGAGATGTTAAACAAATGAATCCTCGTGTTCTTGGTTCTATTATCATTTTTACCTTATTTAAATCTATGCTAAAATTACTCTTTCTATTATTTGTCCAAAACGGAACGCGTCTTCAAATGAATTGTAAAGAGGCGCAGGTCCAATGCGAATGACATTCGGTTCGCGCCAATCGGCTATTATTCCCTCTTCCCACATTTTATCGAAAAGTGCTTTTCCCATTCCGTGAACCAAGATAGACAATTGGGCGCCACGCTTTGTAATATCCCTCGGGGTTATAATTTCAAACGAACATTTATCACTGTGTTTTGCTGTAATTTCGTCGATGATAAATTCAATATAAGCTGTCAATTTATCCCGTTTTGCGAAAATTTTGTCCATTCCAGCTTCTTCGAAGATATCCAAACTTGCCAAGTGTGCTGCCATTCCTAAAACTGGCGCGTTGCTCAATTGCCAACCTTCCGCACCTCGCATTGGGTCAAATTGTGGTTCCATTAAAAATCTGCGTTCTTTGTTGTGTCCCCACCAACCTGCGAATCGCGGTAAATCTTTGTTGTAGGCGTGTTTTTCGTGAACAAACATTCCTGAAACTCCTCCTGGCGAAGAATTCATGTATTTATACGTACACCAAGCTGCGAAATCTACGCCCCATTCGTTCAATTTCAATTCCACGTTTCCAGCTGCATGCGCTAAATCCCAACCGACAACTGAACCAACAGCATGACCAGCAGAAGTAATAGATTTCATATCAAATTTTTGACCCGTATAATAATTTACTCCGCCAATCATAACTAAAGCTAAAGTCTCGCCCAACTCGTTGATTTTAGCAATTATATCTACCTCTCGCAAGTTATGTTCGCCTTCTCGAGGAAATAATTCGATAAGATTTTCTTGTACATCCAATTCATGAAACTTCACCTGTGATTGTAAAGCGTATTGATCACTTGGGAAAGCTTTTCCTTCGCATAATATTTTCGTTCTATTTCCTTTCGGACGATAAAAGGACACCATCAACAAATGTAAGTTGGTTGTCAATGAATGTGTTATTACAACTTCTTCATTTTTTGCGCCAACCACTTTCGCTGCTTTTTCCGTCAAAAATTCGTGGTAAGATATCCAAGGTTTTTTTGCCAAAAAGTGACCTTCAACGCCATATTTGCGCCATGCATCTAATTCTTCTTGAATGTAGGACACTGTTGATCTTGGCTGTAACCCAAGTGAGTTCCCTGTGAAATAGACTGGTTCACTTTTAGTAAATGTGGGGAAATGAAATTTATCTCTAAAGGAACGCAAAGGGTCTTGCTGGTCCATTTTCTTGGCGAATTCGAGAGAGTTTTCGAAGTTTTGCATTTGGATCTTTTTGTAAAAATAAGGAAAACGTATGAGTTCTGCCACGAATCGGTCTTCGTAAAAACAAGATGCTGGAAGACACTTCGTTCCACTATTCAAAATCCCTGTGCTTCTTTGGGCTAAATACTTTCTACCACCCACCAAAAATTGAATCAAAATCAATTGCCACGTCCACAAATTCTTCATGCAAATCAGTAACTAGCGCGTTTATGGTTGTTTTATCCATTGTGTTTTCTACGGTGCTTTTTTGCAAAGAAAGTTCCTCAATTTCTTGTCTGAATTCTTGTACTTCCTGCATTATAAACCGAAATGCGTCATCTTCTTTTAAATGAACCATTTTCCTTATCGTATTGCACCGCGGATGCATGTACAAGTGATATCCTTCGCCTTTCAAATCAGCCACTCGCTTCCGCAACACTTTTACAAAGGTCTTTAGCTTGTTTTCTGGAAGTTCAGCCAAATCGTTCGCAGAAGTGTTCAACCAATGCATTTCTAGCTTCAAAAGCATTGGCAAATCTTTTTGTTCATAAGCGCCTGTAACCGTTTTCATCAACTCCTCTTTTTCTGCCTTTTTATCGGGATCAACTTCCATATCGGGATGAAGAACTTTGGTTAAAGCGATGTAAATACTCCGTATGTTTTTCGCATTCAAATCATCTTCCGCTTTTTTCAAGACCTCTTTTTCGAGTTGCTTTTTAGTTTTCTTACGTTCACTTTGTTTTGAATCCGATTCGGTCTGGCGTGCCTCTATTTTTTCCTTGAGCCGCTGCTGCGTTACAGGGTCGTCCAAATCCAAATCCTCACCGTCCAAATCCAGACCAAAAATGTCCTCCATGAAACCCGCAAACATGTTTCTCTCCTGTTCCTTTTCTATTTCCAAGCTCTCTTTATAACTCATGGGTGACCAATGATCGTAAATTTTTGTCATTTCAAGGGTTGCTTCTGTTGCCGAGAAAAGATTCTCCACCATTTCTAAAATGATCTCGCCTAGACGACCCATCGTCTTTTTTGACAGAGTGAAACGTTTTGGAAGCTGATGCAACACCAAAATAAAAGCATGTAGAGCCTTTGTGTTTTTGGCTTTCAAAGGATTTATTTCACGAGAATACGTTTTTAGTAAACGATCTATTTTCGTGTTTTCACTTTCTAGTTTCTTCTCAAGTTTATCGATTTGCACCGTCAATCTGTTAAAATCTTTCTGCAATTTAGAAAGTGGTAAACTTGGTTTAGCCACGATAATCAGTTCTTTTTTCTCTGGCAGATATTCGTAATCGTCAAACAAAGTTCTGTTCATTTCACTATTAATTTATAAAAAATAAAGTTAAATATTTCGTTTTGAAAAACGGTGGTCTAGAATGGTTTTTTTTGTACTTGTGTAAAAGACTTTAACCAAAACAGCGCGATTTTGACACAATTACGTGAATTTTTGAGTACATTGGTTTAAAGAAATCATTTTTAGCTTTTCTTAAACTAATGTATGTGATTTTGAGTAAATAAAGAACCAAGAGGAATAGAGCAAAAGTAGTGTGGAATTTCTGTACGCAAAACATGCAATTAGAAAGTGAAAAAAGAAAATGCGCAACAAGACCTTGCTGCGCATTTTCTTTGTTTTGCCCGACAATTAGGCTCTAAATTGTAATTGTTTGTTAATCTTTATTTCCCAGTTTTTCGCAAATTCCAGTTCATCTTTGAGATTAAAACTTTCGCTAGCGTTATAAAACTCCATCAAAAATGCTTCAATACCTTTTGTTTTTGGGATGAATTTCAAATTTACACGTTCAATTTCTGAAGCATCTTGACTTGCTTTTTGACCAAGAGAAAATATCTTTTCCAGTTCACATCTCTGGAAATCAGATAATTTTATCAGCTCTCGTGTTTCTCTGTCCTTGTGTTTTCTGTAGAGAAATACTTTATTTTGGTTTCCATCGAGACCAATAATCGCACTTGTTGTAAATTCAAAATCTGTTAATTTTCCTTCTTCGTGGGCTACCATTTTCGAAATGGAAAAAAGCATTTGTCCTCTGATTTTTTTTCTATTAAAGTGTATAAGCGCGAAAGGCAAAACACAAAGAGCCAACATAAAAAGGCCGACTACCATTGTTCCTGTATCCATTTTTTTAAATTTTAATTCATTCATAATTCAGCAAACGCTTACCAAAAGCGACTGTAATAAAATTTCGAAGCGGCCGTTAAAAACCCGACCGAAAATGGATTACCCGAAGGTATGTTGCGGATACAATTGATCCGTTTTTCTGGATGCAATTAATTGATTGTGCCAAATAGCACTGTATTGTTTGAATTTTGAATTCTCTTTTGAAACAATGGTGTGAAGAGAAACAAGACGGTCACCACTGTATTTCTTTAAACCTGCTTGATCTGTATTTTGAATATTATCTCCGACAATTTCTATTGATTCATAAAGAAACTCATTCGCTATAATTGAAATTTGATTTTGCTTCTTTTGGAAATTGTTTTGAGAAGTTTGAGTCGTCTGGTTATTTAAAATAGACAAGGGATTAATTGCGCTGAGATACAGCGACAAAAACACAAGCATTACAACTATCTTATTCACACTCTTCACAATTCAAATGTATAAGAGATTTTGATTCGTTGTATATTATCAATGTTAATTTTAGTTTTTTTGGGATTAGTTTCTCTTCAACACTTTCAACTCTTTTCATTTTTCTTTTTTTAAGCTAAATAATTGAGTATTCTTTGAATTAAAAATCAAGTCATATTTGCGCTTAATCTCTTTACCTATAAGTTGATTGCATTTGTCTTTTTTTTCATCTAAATTACCTAGTACAAAAACATAATCTGCTTTTTGCATTTGATTTTTTCCATTTGATTTCCAATATAAACAAGGAAAATTTTTGCCATCCTCATCACCTAGGAATATATTTGGCAAGCTTTTCTCATTCCACAAAATTGGAAAATAATCCGTTGTCGCTTCATAGTTCTCCAGCACTACCATGGGTTTTTCTACTCCCAAATAATTTGAAAAATGTTTTAATAGCCAATTATCGAATCGGTTTATGGGCAGAACAAGGCTGTTTTCCTCAACAAACTTTGAGGCCTGCAGACATTCCATTGCAATAAGGTTCAAATCCATCAATTGCTTTCTGTAAAACCCATTCAGTTGATAGGTAAACAAAACCGCAAAACAAATAATTGGCAAGCTTACCCATTTTGGAATTTTTTGAGTCGATAACCAAATAATTAAAAATAAATAAAACAACATACTTAGGCGCACAGAGAAAAAACCCGCGATTTCATCTGAATCCGGTAGAAAAAAATAGAGTAACAAAATGATTAAAATAGCAATTACCCAAAACCCAGATTGAGTATAGGATAATTGTTCTTTCCTTATAAACTTTAAGTATGCCCATTTTCCTAGAGCAAAAATGGAAAGTCCAGCAAGGATGTAAAATATTTTTCGCGTGTACATCTGTTCCACATTTCTATCGTAAGCAATTATAGCATCAATATTAAACAAGGCTCTCCACAACTCCGTTACAGATAAATAATTATTATTTCCTGAAGGTGTTTGGTCAATAACATACAGAATAAGTAAAACGAGTGGCAAAAAAGAAATTGCAACTAACCATCCTGCTTTTTTTATACTTTTCTGAATCGCTCGATTAGTATCTGTCTCTTTTTGAAGTACGTCACTTAATCCTTTCCAAAAAATATGCAGTCCTATGAAAAATAGTAAAAGAATAAATATAAAAAGGTGAGAAAAATAAGTAACGGTTATCAGAACAAATAATATGAAAAATATCCGCGGATTTCCTAAGTTTTCTTTATTGTTGAGCCAAAAACTTAAGGTAAAAAAAAGAAAAATTAACGCCAATGAAAAGTTGTAAAAACCCATGGAAAGAACGGCCGAATATAAAAATGGAAAGACCAAATAACTTGCCCAGATTCCCTTCGGCGAAATTGCATGAATCAAAGACCGAAAAGCAAGTGGTAATCCAATGAAATAAATCAGTAATAACCATTTTTCTGCATAAGCCGCGGATAAAAACAAGTCAAAACTCATAAGAATGAAATGACCAATCCAGTTTGGCGCCAAAATGGGGTTCATCGAATAGTAAGCCGCCAAGTAAGCGTTCTGGTCAAACAATAACTCTTTAATTAAATTTGCATTGTATAGATGTGAAGGTCCGTCAAGCGATGGGAAAAATGTTGTGTCTATAATTGGCGCTAGACTCAGTATAACGACAAGTAGGAACAAGTACTTTTCAAATTTTACTAATTTATGCACCTTTAAAGGTAGATATTTGAAACCATTTCATTGCAAATATATTCAGCCACAGACTCATCATGGTAAAGTTCGTGTTTTTTATCTCTCAAAATAGACGGGTAAATTTCCATCATTTCAAACCATTCATCCATGGGGCGATTCATGTCCTGATCTCCAAAAAATAATTCAATTTTAAATGCTGGTTTTTGGTGTTCTTTTCTTAAGCGAGTAGTTGAAATAGCTATGAGCTTAAAAATGCTCATTCCCTTCAACCCTGCTTTCCAGGCAATAGTTCCTCCACAATACTGAAAGCTAAAAATGTTGGGTTTTTATACCTGAATTTTATCAGGTTTTCTGCTGCTCGATTTACTCCTCCTGAAATCCTCTTTTCATGAATTTTATCTTTTGAGCCGCTTTCTGTTTTCAATTCTACCAGAACTAAGCTATCCAAAATCTGTATTTCGAAATCGTTTTTTAAATTTTCTATATAATGTTGCATTCAAGCCTGACGTTCTAACCCATTAATATCCGATAGAATGACTAAATGAGGCTTTTTCATTCTTCCCTCTACAAAAATATTCCGTCATAGGTCGTGTTTCTTTCGGTTGAGTATACATGCCGATATTGTGAACTTTTGAATTTCCTTTTGAAATTGAAAGTGATAACCACGATGAAGTCGAAACCATTTTTCCCGCAAAGATAATGTGACCAAAGTGATAAGCATAATTAGCCAATTGTCGGAAAATTGCTTCCGCAACTGAATGCTTTTGATTGCGAATGAAAATTTCTTTTTCAATGTCCGACTCCGAAAGTTCACTGAATGATTTAAACAAACATGCCCAGCCCTCCTTCCAAAGAATAATCATGTCCTGTCGAGAAGCTTAGATATTTTCAAATTCTTCATCGCGCTGACGCCATTCCTTTTCTCCCTCACTCGTTAAAAAATCTGTCCATCGTGATAAGATGTTCCAGTGCATGCTTTTTACAATCATTGCAATAGAATTGGAGTCGCCGATAAACTGAT
>JBDNIA010000515.1:0-3216 GCA_041688525.1 Crocinitomicaceae bacterium
CTTTCAGGATTGCCGTATACGTCGTCGACAAATGGAGCTAAATTATCGGCGATTACCATTTTTACAAATAAACCAAATAAAATCAGGCGCAAACCGTCGATTAGGTTTTGGAAATTAAAGACCTTTTTTTCATGAAATTGGTGTAATAAATTCTGAGGTCTTTCGATAGGACCAGTGACCAATTGCGGGTAAAACATTACATAAAGAGAATAAAGGCCAAAGTGTTTCTCTGCTTTTTGATTGCCTCGATACACTTCAATCACGTAACTTAAACTTTGAAAGGTATGAAACGAAAGCCCGATGGGCAGAATAATATCAAATACGCGTTTGGGGTAATAGAAACCAAATCGCGCACTCAGCGAGACCATGTTTTCATTAAAAAAATCAAAATATTTGAATATAAAAAGCACCAAACATGTCGAAATGATACTGATAATTAAATATATTTTCTTTCTTCTTCCATCCGAATTTTCAATTAGAATACCGGCTGCGTAGTCAATTACTATGGTGATAAGCAATATGAGAATATACTCCGGCACAAAAAACATATAGAATACACAACTGGCTAACAGTAAGTGAATCCAACGGTATTTGTGGGAAAGCAAAAAAAATAGCAACGTAACCAGAGGAAAGAAAAAAAAGAATTCTAGCGAGTTAAACAGCATATTTTCTTAAGCGTAAAATTTGAATTGTTATTGCATTATTTTTTAAAATAAATAGCGTGACATAATCTCAAAGCAGGGTCACTTATAATCGTTACTATAATATTGTTGCTTTTAAGAGTCGATTTTGACTTAATTTGTCTTTGCACAAATTGAATGGTTTGGAACAAAAAACATAAAAAAAGACCAAAAGATTTCATCGCTTGATTTTAGAAAGTCTAATGTTACGAATTTCTTGGCTTTTGTATGCCGATGCGGGAAAGAAATTAGTTGTGCAAAGTGCGATTTCGGAACGTATCGACAAAATCTAAGAATTTTTGGATATCATATTTGTTAGTCGAAATTCCGACACTGATTCTTGTTGCGCCGCGCAGTTTACCATAAAAATTTGTACGGTCTCCAAAATCACCATCTTCGTGTTCGGTAAAATATTTATTCAGTTCTTCAGAGGTAATACCTGAATTTAACTCGTCTAAACCTGGATTGCAGAAACAACCTGTTCGTATGGAGATCTTTTTTAAATTGGCGTTTTGTTCAACCTGTTCGATAGGGAAGAGATTCCCATCTTTGTCCAGGAAATTCAGGATTAATGTTCCACCAATATTTCTTCTATCCCTTGGGCCGTAAATATGAACCACGGGATTGCCATTTTTATGATGAATTTCGCTTACTTTTCTAGAAATGGTTTCGCTTAAAGCGGAGATTCGTTCTTTAATACGGTGCATACCGATTTCAGATAAATAATCTAATCCAATTTTAACAGCTGGGATGTCTAAATAATTTATTGTCCCATCTTCAAATCTTTCATGGTCGTTTACCAGCCAGTGTTTTTGTGCTTTCACACCCACCATTTGCACAGTACCGCCTGCAAACCAAGGTTTTTGTAGTTTTTCAAATTTACTTTTCTTGATTAATAAGCATCCTATTCCTGTTGGGTATCCAAACATTTTATAAAAAGATAGAGACACAAAATCAGGTTTTACTTTAGACAAATCCAACTTTGAGGTTGGTACAAAAGCCGCGGCGTCCAGTAAAACGTCCCATCCCTTATTGTGGGCTTTTCCTATCCATGATAAATCATGTTTTATTCCTGACACATTTGATTGAGCCGGGAAGGCAAATAATTTAGTTTTGGTCTCATGTACTTCGTTGAGTTGGTCTTCCAATTTATTTTCATCAATCGTTAAATCGGCAGATTTTAAATAGCCGTATTCAAAAACACCCCCTTTACTTCTGCAGTATTCACGTATTCCATTTACGGAATTGTGATTATCAGTAAGCAATAAATAGCGTGATTTTTCCGAAAAAGGATAACTTTCGCCTACAATCCGCAATGCTCCTGAAGCATTTGGAGTGAAAACACAATGGTAATCGTCCTCTGCGTTGAAAAAGCGCAAAACAGTTTTTCTAGCTTCTGTAACTAGCAATGTAGAAGCTAATGAAGTCGGGTTCGTAGAATGGGGATTCCCAAAAACATTTTCGCGTAGTATCTTTTGGTGTTGGTCAAGTTGCGATTTAGCATACAAATTTCCACCCGTAAAATCCAAATAGGTATGGCCTGTGTCGTCCAAGCGTGCATATTCTTTTTGTCGCAATTCTTGGAAAAACGATTCAAAAGGTATTGTATCGACACCCTCAACAATAATTTTTTTTTTTGCAAACGGAAACTTCATCTATAATAAGTTTACACCACTTGGCTTGTTTATTTTCGGAAAGGTAAAACATTCTGCGGTGAATATTAAATTTAATTTTGCTTCAACAGTTTATTTTACTTAGCGCTCCATTTTATTGTTATTCTGAAATAGGCGAGGTCGAAAAGACAATTACCTCAATACCCATAAAAGTTATTTCGAGGTAAGGGAACATTCTATTTCTTTCGGCAACGGCAAATGAATCAATGTTGTCTTTATGGATAATCGAAATAAAACGTTTGGCTATTTTCGCTTCTAAACCAAATTTTTTCATTTGTTTCGCTGCTTCTGTTGCAAAACCGTGTTTCCAAAATCTTGATTTGAGGGAATAACCAATTTCATATTCTATTTTGCCTTCAATTTCTCTTGTTAAAAGGCCACTGAGTCCGATCAATTCACCACTCGATTTTTCAATTACCGCAAGCAGTCCATTTTTGTCATCCTTGTATCTTACTATTTGTCGGTCGATTGATTCTTTTGATAATTCTTCTTTGCTTTTCTTCGGATTCAATCCAAGAAAGTGAATCCTGTCATTGTCAACAAAAAATTCTTCCCAAGATTTTAAATCAGCATACGTCAATTTTCTATACTGGAGCCTAGCACTTTCTTGATTGAAGTAATTCATATTACTCAACTGTCCAAATTAATACTTCATTTTCCAAGTCCAAATCCTTGCATTCGCCATCTCCTTTTCCTGTAAATCCAACACTTGGCGCACAGATATAATTACATTTATCGTCATAAAGTTCAAGAAGCATATCACAGCAGCCTGGAGAAACTAAATAAACGATTTCTCCATGATTAGCGTGCTGATAAAGCGATGTAGAATTATCTTTTTTTTGTTTTAATTCTTGAATTTTTGA
>JBDNIA010000516.1:0-2177 GCA_041688525.1 Crocinitomicaceae bacterium
CGTTTGCGGGGGGCAAAGGTACACCGCTTTTTTACTCCCACAATACTTTTATTCATCTTTTTTCTATTTATTTCTAAGAACAATGTAGATAACATGAATATCAAATAGTTATCAAAATAAAATAATATAAATTATTTGAACTAGACATCTCCGGCATTGTAATATCCGGAAAATTCTGCTGTTCAACACGTTTATCAATTAGATCTATATAGCTTTTCATGAAATTATACTTATTCGTTTGTTGCACTCTCCCATAAGCAAGCAAAAGACTTCAATCATTCACTGATATAAGATTAATCATCCCCATATAGTTTCTATTACCTACTCGGAGCAAAACAGAGTTTATCTAAAAATTGGAACCCTATTTAGTCAATATAGCTGTATGACTTAGATACAACTATATTGACTAGCGAATGGAGCTCTCTACTTTTTTAGAATCCGTTTTACGCAATAAAGAGTTCAAGTTCTTTATTTATATAAAAATTCAAAATTGAGAACACAACAACATTTGATAAGCATAACTATACCTCTCATTAATCAGTTAATTCTTGTAATTTTAAATTCAACTTATTTTCATTTGCATTTTAAATCAATATTATGGAATTTATAAAAAGAATGCATCTATCTTTAAGAAGATGATATTTGGTGTAAGGAAATATAGAAAATACTCGGATGATGATTTGGTTGCGGCCTATTTCCACAAACCTTCACGGGACATTTTACAAGTGCTTTACGAAAGATACGGCCATCTGGTGCTGGGTTTATGTATAAAATACCTTAAGCATGTTGAGAATGCTGAAGATTTATGCGCAACAATTTTCGAGAAACTTCCTCAATTGCTAGTTAAACACGACATCCGTTATTTCAAATCTTGGCTATATCAAGTTTCGCGCAATGAATGTTTAATGGTTTTGCGCAAAAACGGACACCATACTATAACAGTTGAAGACTTTCAACTTGAATCTGATCAATCCAACGAGACCGAATCTATAGAAAATAAAATTCTTGCTTTGGAAGATGCCCTGAAAGAGCTAAAGCCAAGACAAAGAGAATGTGTCACACTTTTCTATATTACCGAAATGAGCTACACAGCTATTAGCGCTCAATTGAATATGAAAGTGAAAACTGTGAAAAGTAATATTCAAAACGGTAAAAGGAATTTAAAAATTAAACTTGAAAGAAATCATGAATAAGGACGAATTGTATAATTTACTTTCTGACAAATATTCTCTTTCAAAACAAGAGATCGAATCAGCTATGAAAGAAAACTCTTCTTTTGATACCTCCAATTTGGATGATTTCGATCGAGAAGCACTGGAAGGTTGGGTCGAGAGCGGAGAGACAACGGCAAATATGTCAAGAGTTTCTAATAAACTGGGCTTTTCAGGTTCCAAATTAAATTTAATGCTCTCCTGTATTATTACCATCCTACTCCTTACTGCGATATTTTGGCCATTCTTAACTTCTAATAATATTGCGGTTAAAAAAATTGAAGAAAACAAACTAAAACGAATAGAAGAAACAGACCTATATATAGCTGAGAAATTTGACACCTTAATACAAGAACAAAAAACGACTAAAGTAGAAATTCAATCCTTGAAGAAAACCCAGCAAGCTCAGCCGAAGATTGAAATTACTATTGAAGACAATAAGCCTCTTTTCGATATTGACGAATTGCCTGTAAAGGCTATGCCTGCGAACTCAAAATACGAAACTATTAATTTAGAAACTCGCAAGAAAATTAAAGAAATCTATCTTCACACCTTCAAATTGGTAGATTATCGATCCATTCGAAGTAAGCCAATTATTCCTACTCAACAAATGGATTTATCAGGAACCGCAGCAAATCTGGAAAAACCATACAAAAATGAAGAGGAAATGAAATGGAAAACAGTAAACGTACCTTATATAGACTATATTAATAAATCCATGCAGTATATGGACAAGAGTAGCTTAAAGAATGCCTTAGCAAGATTTAACATTATTCTGACAACTTACCCAGATGATATAAATGCTCTGTTTTACGCCGGTTTCGCGTTATACAATTTAAATGAATTTGACAAAGCAAGGGATAAGTTCTTTGATGTACTCCAAAATGGTATATCGAATTTTGATGAAGAGGCCATGTGGTATCTTGCACTCTCTTATGATAAAACTGGACAATCCAATAAAGCAAA
>JBDNIA010000517.1:0-3194 GCA_041688525.1 Crocinitomicaceae bacterium
ATAAAAGAACTACCTGTGGCGTGCGCACAGGTTTTCAATTTGTACGTGATTGATGGTTATGCACACAAAGAAATTGCTGAAATGCTCGAAATTCCCGAAGGAACCTCAAAATGGCATTTATCTCAAGCGAAAAAAATATTACGCGAGAAATTAGAAAAAATTGAATCGCAAAATAAAAGAATGGTAATATGAGTTGGACAGACCAAGAACTAAGTGAAATGGCAAAAAAAGCGGAAGCTGGCCGTGCGTTTACTTATGACGATTCATTTTGGGGGGAAATGGAGGCTCTGTTGCCAGCCAAGAAGAAAAGTATTTGGCCTTATTTCTGGGCAATTGCAGTTCCAATAGTTGGCGCCTTGACATTATATCTCGCCGGACCCACCAAAGGAGTTAGCACTTCGCATGTCGCAAAAACTATTCCTTTTGAAATGAACCGTTTTGGAAATACTAACAACTTGGGTTTATCGCTGTCTTCTTCCCAAGAAAAGAAAGTTGTAGGAGTTGATTTAGATATTCAATCTCAGAATTTTTCTCCTGCTATTTCCGCTTATTCTGCAGAAAAAAGTGCCATTAAAAACCCAAAAATTCTAGTTTCAACTGAAACAAATTTCGGGCGAAAACAGAAGAGTGGAAATACCAGAAATCTGGAAATTACAGAACAAATCGTTCCAGTAATTAATGCGTCATCATCTTATAAAAATGATCTTACTCAATTCAATCGTGAGGCATTACCTCAAGATGTAAATAAAAGCGCGGAGAGCGAGATTGTAGAACGATTGTCATTTGCGCCACTTTCGTTGCTAGGTTTTAATCCATATCTTAAAATGTTAGCGTTGCCTTATTATTCAAGACGGCGATACTTCTCAGCATTTGGTGAACTCGGTTTCGGCATAGGTGAAGCCTATAGATCTGATCAAATTGGACACACAGAATCTATTTCTTTAAGCGCAGGTGTTCGGATTACAAAAAATAAATTATTTGTACAAGCAGGGTTTGGGTTTGAAGCAGAAAAGGCAGGTTTAGAATTGAATGAGCGTGAGAAAATTTATGACTACGGTGTGAAAACTTTTGAAAATAGATTGTCTTACAAACAAGTATATCGTCTAAATATGCCAATTAACTTTGGGTATCAAATTGCGAAACATGCGATTCAGATTGGTGCAACACCAAGTTATTTGTTAAGTACAAAAATGAAGTACGCCTATCTTGAAAATGAAAATGTGAAACGAAATGAAACGATTTTCGGCACAAAAACGGGTTGGAATTCATTTGGATTAAAACTGAATTTAGGATATGGGTTTAATCTTTTTCCCAGTACAACTTTAGGACTGAATATCCAGATTCAGGCGATGAAGCAATTGGAAATAAGTTGGACTACTAGCGAAAATAAAATGCCAATTTCGGGTCAAGTGTTTATCCGAAAAACATTAAGATAATGAATAAATATATATATATAATTCTTGTTTTTCCGCTCTTACTAATCGCTTGTAAGAAGAAAACGATAGAATCATTGCCGCAAAGTAATGATCCCGTTTTTTATTTAAGCGGAACTCTGGGCGGTGGCGATGTGAATTTAGTTGCTGGAGAGAACGGAATGTCTATGAACCATGGAGTTGAATCGAGAAACGGTGTGTCTTATACATTTGGTGAATTAACAAATGGCAACACCTATGTGAAAATGGGATTTTTCGACGGGAATTTATCCACAGCCAATGAGTTGGCAAATTTGCAAGTAGGTGATAGTTTGTTGATGGCCAATAAGTTTTCAGAAAATTTAGCGATGCTATTTAAAGGAAACTTTTCCAATGATGCAAACATTTCAAATGTTGATTGGTATATTGATGGCTTGTACAAAGGTGCGAATCAAGTAATTATTACACAACCGGGATTATACAATGTTTGTGGAAATTTCACCTTCGTAAACGGAGTTCAAAAAAGCATATGCAATTCCATGTATCTGGGTTTCGAACAAGATGTAAATTTTTCAATTAAGCATTTTTTATCCGAAAACGGAGATGTTAAATTATGGGTTGAAGGAGAAACACAATATTTCGATTCTGTCGTGTGGCAAATTGGCAACGAATTTGCAACAACTGCGGGTACTTATTCGACAAACATTGGAAATGTTGTTCAATCCTTGTCTGCAACGGTATATCGTCAAAATGGAGCAGTTAGAAAGAAAAACGTTGTAATTGACGGAACTTTTTCAGGAAATTACATTGAAGATTTCGCGGTTTGTGAAATGCCTATAACACAAAGGAGATGGGATTATACAGCAGGTTTAGAAACTAAAATTAATGGCGAAATTTATAGCAGTTTCGAAGTTGCTAATTATAAAAGCCATGTTATCGTCAAGAATATTGTCTTACATGAAATAAATGCTAACGGAGATAGAGTAATGCGATTTACACTAGATGTCGATGCTATGTTGAAGTCAGCAACTTCAGGTATTATCAAGGCGATGAAGTTTGAAGCCGTATTCGCTTATCCCATTCCCAACTAAAATAGTTTCTTTTCTCGTTAATTAATTACCTTTGGCGCAAAGGCAAGCTAGTCTATCGCTGGCGGCTCGTTCGTCAGAGGAAAGTCTGGGCAGTATAGAGCGCCGTACTTCCTAACGGGAAGGTTCGTTTTAGGGCGAAACAGAAAGTGCAGCAGAAAGTAAACTACCTCTTCATTCGTGAAGCGGAAAAGGTGAAAGGGTAGGGTAAGAGCCTACCGGCGTTTTGGTGACAAAGCGTGCAAGGTAAACCTTACGGACTGAAAGATCATGTAAACCAAGGCTTGAGGGTTGCTCGCCCAATCTTGGAGGGTAGATCGATTGAACCTTCTAGTGATGGAAGGTCTAGAGAAATGATAGACGATTTGCTTCGGCAGATTACAGAACCCGGCTTATGGCTTGCCTTTTTTTATTTTTTTTTATTCTTCGCGATTGGCCCAAATCAAAGCACACTGGCCAATCCCATCAACCCCATATTTCAAATGAAAAACTGCTGTTTTTGATCTTATATAGAGGGGTTTAATTTTTGTCTTACCAATGGGCAGAACATCAATTTTTCACTATTTTTCCGAAGAAGCACCACGTTGCTATCTAAGCGGAAATCTGATATTGTGAAGATTCGAATTGCAATAAAAATGTGCAATGAAATGAGTGAAAAAGACACAACAATGAATTGAAAAAATAAAAGAGAGGA
>JBDNIA010000518.1:0-7765 GCA_041688525.1 Crocinitomicaceae bacterium
AAAATATGATAGAAATGAACAAAAGCTACAAGCAATTTAGCTCTGTTTCTTTGTACATAATTCTATTCCTCTTCTCAATTGTTTGGATTAATCGCACTGAAATATTCAGCATATTGCCTGACACATATAAGACTGGAATTAGTGTATTTGGAATAATTATGATAGGTAGAATAGTCGATCTTTATTTTGGCTTAAATACCTTAATACTTAGCTCTTCGAAAAAATATCGGATTGATTTAATATTTACGGGTATTCTTTTTGTTGGTGTATTCTTTCTGAATCTACTCTTAATACCGATTTATGGCATCGATGGTGCGGCTATTTCCACTACGATCGTAACATTGATTTATAGTTTTTCACGCGTCGGATATGTATATTGGATGTTTAAGCTTCATCCTTTCGAAAAATCACAGTTTGCTTTGATGGCTATTTTTGCAATAGGATTAATTACACTGTCATACATTCCATCCAAAAATACTTTCGATATACTCTGGATGGTTATGAAAACAACTTCATTAATTGTTTTAACGGTAATCCCAATTTTTGTTCTCAAAATTGAGCCAAACACCAATGACTATATCGTCAAGATATTGAATAGACTGAAAATCGTCAAATAATTACTTCACAAAAGCACGAATATTCAAAGTATGAACCTTTGGTTCTGTATTAGCAGTGACCGTTACCGTTTTTCTAATTTCATTTTTCTGATCTGGTTTCGAGTGAAAATTAACCGCTAATTTATCACTTTTCCCAGGTGCAATAGGTTTCGTTGGTTTTTCCGGTGTTGTGCAACCACAGCTTGCCGTAACATCTTCTATTACCAAAGGCTTATCGCCAGTATTGGTAACGATAAAGTAGGTTTTATTGTCTGATTCTGGCACTACATTACCATAATCATGATCTAAACGGTCAAAACTTAAGGTTGTTTTATTCGATTTTTCAAATATTATTCTCGCTAACTCATCTTTTTCTATTCGCTCAAGCTCAGCTTTCATTTCTTGATCCGATTGTTCTCCCGCCACCAGGGAAGAGACAATTTCACCTTTTTTTGAATCCACAGAATCATTGCAAGAAGCAATGAAAAGCGTCAAACTCATAAGCAACCAAATTCTTTTCATATCAATCTTTGTTTTGTTTATTATCGTGCAATTGCTAAATTCATTTTATCATAATCATTCGTCCTTAAGACTTCAATGGCTTTTTGGAGAATTTCATTGTTGATATTATAAATTTCATAAAACTCTGAATAACCCCATAAGTCTTGCGCAAAGGTTGCTTTTAATCGAGTGTCAATTAATTTTTGAGCTACTTCGTATTCTTTTCCGTCGTATTTGAACTCTGAATTTTCCTTCTTAACATATTCAAAAAATTCATCCACCAATTTTTTGTCACACTGGAAATTATTTTTGAATGACGCAAAGTCCGGATAAGATTTAGTCATTTTTTTTCTATTTGAATTGAGGTAGGTCAAGGCAAATGAGTTAAAGTAGCCACTTCGAGCTAATACTCTAAACATATCATTTATTCCCGTTGTATCCAATGGAACAAAAACATCTGGCATAATTCCTCCGCCGCTATAAACAGTTCTATTGGTCAATAAAGTAGTATGTTTTAGGGAATCAGGAAATTTAATACTATCAATATTTGTGAACTCACCATGTAAATAACGTTGTGTAATATCATCTCTGTACCCTTCTTTATCATCATATGGTTTTTGGATGAATCTTCCGGAGGGAGTGTAATAACGAGCTATTGTCAATCTAATTTGTGCGCCATCACTTAAATTAATTGGTCGCTGAACTAAACCTTTGCCAAAAGTTCTTCTTCCAACAATTAAGCCTCTGTCCCAATCTTGAATTGCACCAGAAACAATTTCACTGGAAGAGGCTGTGTACTCATCTGTTAGAACGATTACCTTACCTTCTTCCCAAAGACCTTTCACACCCGCCTTTAATTCACTTCTCGGCTGCATTCTTCCCTCAGAGTAAACAATTAATTTATCACCTGACAAGAATTCATCAGCTACTTCTTGCGCGCCATAAAGAAGGCCGCCGCCATTTCCTTGTAAATCAAAGATTAACTCCTTCATTCCTTTTTTACGCAAAGCATCTATACTCGCGCGCAGTTCATCCAAAGTAGTTTTTGAGAAACTATTCAACTTAATATAGCCGATTTCCGCATCTATCATATAATAACTATCTACGGAGAATACAGGTATTTTATCCCTTGTAATTGTAAAATCAATCGGTTTCTTACCGCTTCCTCTGATAATTTGAATTTTGACTTTGGTCCCGGTTTCTCCCATTAGTTTTTCTCGAACTTGGCTATTTTTTAGCCCAGTTCCCGCAATAATTTCAGAAGCGACACTAATTATTTTGTCACCAGGCAAAAGTCCAACACTTTCTGATGGACCACCCTGAATTGTCTGAACAACCAGTAGTGTGTCTTTCAAAATTTGAAAACGAATACCTATTCCGACAAAACTGCCATTTATGCGTTCATTCGCATCATCAACATCGTCTTTTGCAATGTAAGAAGAATGCGGATCTAGTTCACTTAGCATCGTCACAATTGCCTTTTCAGTGAGTTCGTCTTTATTGACATCATCAACATACATCCTTGTAATGTATTGAAGGACTTCGTTAAACTTATCAGAATTGGGTGATTTTATCTGTCCAAAACTTGTTAATGGAATTAAAGAAAACAAGGAAATAATTAAGGAGAAATTTTTTACAAGATTCATGTGCTATAAACTTTAGGCTAAAATAAGAAGTTTTACGGTTTTATTCTTTGAATGTAAGCCCCATATCTTAAATAAATGTTAAACAAAATCATAAACATTAGAGTGTTGAGAGAAATTTTAATTGTTCGCAAAATTTCTTGTGCAATCTTCGTTACTTCGTATGGTGAAGATAAAATATATATCGCTGATAATTTTAATAAGTTTTTCTTGCTTTTGCAGGAATTTACATGCGCAAATAAAGCAATTCGATAAGTTAGAGCAACTTTATGCTCAACAACATTATAAATTGGTTTATTTAAAATCAATCAAATTATTAGATCGACCGGATAATGATTTTTCACAATTGCCAAAGTTCTACAAAAGTCTTAGTCTATTTCAATTGGCGCAAAATGATCGTTGGTTAAGACGCAATAAAACGGCTTTAAAAATTGCTGCAGAGCTATT
The DNA here is from genome assembly GCA_041688525.1 of Crocinitomicaceae bacterium. GTDB lineage: Bacteria > Bacteroidota > Bacteroidia > Flavobacteriales_D > Crocinitomicaceae > UBA2040. The sequence goes on from JBDNIA010000518.1 coordinate 3,188, forward strand.
TGAAGAAATTAAAACCTCAGAAGATGGTTATAAAGTTTTCAATGCGCATATGAATGAAGTCTCGGAGTTAAAAACCGATTTAACTTCTTGGGGAGAGGATCTAAAACGGACAGGGCACGATGAGACTGCAGATCAGTTAAAAAAAATATTGAATACACTTTTCAATAATGTCCCTAATATTAAGGAAAAAAATATAAATCCAATAATTCGCACGACTCCAGTTGGAAACGACAAGCGCTCACAAATAATAGCTTTTGCTGAGAAACAAATGGGCGTTCCATATCAATGGGCTGGAACTACGCCGAAAGGATTTGATTGCAGTGGTTTTACATCTTATGTAATGAATGAATTTGGTCTTCCTATCCCTAGACGTGCAGTTGATCAACTAAAATCCTCTAAAAAGAAAAAAGAAAAAAATGTAGAAAAAGGCGATCTAATCTTTTTTAATAGTGGGTCGGGAATTAGTCACGTAGGTATTGTTGTTTCAGAAAGAGGTGAAAGTTTGAAAATGATTCATGCCAGCTCGTCTAAAGGAGTCGTAATTACCGACCTTGAAAGTTCTTCCTATTGGAAAAACAGATTGGATAGTTTCGGTACTTACTTGGATTGAAATTTAAAAATTCTGAAAACTATAACCCCAACAAGAACGACTAAAACAGCACCCATAGCAAGTACAAAAGTATTGTGCTTTATCTCAAATAGGAATGGAAATGCAGTGACGAGGCATCCGCATAAGAACAAATAATCCATCTTCGATTGAAATAATATTTTCCCCGTATATGTATATAATGACATTAAGAATAAAAATATAGCTCCACCGAAAAGTGGACCCCAATAATTTTTAAAAATTAGAGGAAATAAAAAACCACTTGCCGTAAAAGTATAGAGTAAAAAGCCGAGTAGAAGTAAAATATTCTGAAACTTCAAATGAATAGGGAAAAGTAAAAGTGTATTCAAGAACACGAGAACTCCGGTAAAACCGATGAAAATATATTTAGAGGCAATAATAAATTCTTCATTCACAATAACAGCATACAAGCCGTACAGTATAAGTCCCAAATGAATGAATAATAAAATACGAAGAGTCAATTTCATGCCTACGAAAATAAGAAAATCATTTTACCTTAAATGGTATTATCTATCCGACGATTCTTTTGCTCTTCGTTGTTTTTCAACAAGAACGACTAAGTTCCACAACGCGCGAGCACCAACGTTGGCATCCCATTCGTCTTCTTTTCCAGGCGCAACTTCGTTTAAATCGAAGCCTATAATTTCTCTGCCTGATTCTAAAAGCGAAAAGAATAAATAATTAATTTCTTCCAGTTGAAACCCACCAGCTACAGGTGTGCCAGTATTTGGACAAAGAGCTGGATTTAAGCCATCTATATCAAACGAAATATAAACTTTTAGGGGTAATTCACTAATAATATCATTCACCTGAGCTTTCCAAGTTTTACCTTCATATTGCTCTTGTTTCAATTGCCAATCAAAGAACGTTTGAATACGACCGTTACTTTTTTCAATCATTTCCACTTCAGAAGGAGCAATGTCTCGAATTCCAACTTGCACTAAACGAATTAACTTGTCACAAGAATTTAGTGCATTATACATTATACTCGCATGCGATTGTTGAAATCCTTCGTAAGCAATTCTTAAATCTGCGTGCGCATCTATTTGCAAAATTCCAAATTCTTCGCCGCAATCGTTTAATGCCTCTATTAAACCTAATGGTGTACTGTGTTCTCCACCTAATATTGCGACTAAAATACCTGATTCAAGCAGTTTTGAAGCTCTTTCTTTCAAGTTTTCTTTAAGAACATGATGACCGTTATTAATTTGATTAACAACATCTTTAAAATGTGCATTTGCACTTACGTCGCCGCCATTTTCCAGGAAATCAAAATATTCAATACAATCCAGACAAAAACGATCGTTAATTTCTTTCCATTCTTTTGAGATGGGTGCCAGGAAAACTTTTGTTTCGTGCGCATTATGCAATTTGGAATGAAAAAAGTCCAGTTGAAGTGAAGCGTCTAAAATAGCTTTTGGACCATCACTTGTTCCTTTTCTGTAGGATGCGGTGACATCCCAAGGAACTGGAATCAAAACAATATTTGCTTCACGCTCTTCAACTGGAAAACCAAAAATATTTCCATTGGGAAGGGCCATGCCATTTGGATCGTAAGTCGACATAAAATTATTTCACCATTTCTTTTACAAAGTTCGGCGTTGCAAAACTACCTATATGAACTTCTGAGTTGTAATAACGTAATCCTTTGGCTTCAACAAATTGATCTATTTCTGAATGATTTGAAACCTTCTTAGGGGATTTATCTCCTTTAATTCCATACTGAAAACTCCACATTCCAGTGGGGTAGGTAGGTACAAAAAACAAACTTATTGGAGCTCTATCTTTTCCGAAAATTCCTTGTAAAGTATGGTTTAATTCTGCGAATGCTTTTTCATTGAATTTAGGAGACTCTCCTTGCGCGACTAAAATCCCATCTTTTTTCAATGCCTTATAGCAATTATTATAAAATTCCTCCGAAAACAATCCTTCTGCAGGACCAACGGGATCGGAACCATCAACAATAATTAAATCGTATAAATCTTGTTTTGCATTTTTAACAAAGGCAATTCCGTCGGCAACAATTAGCTCTAATTTAGGGTTATCAAAAGCAGCAGCAATTTCCGGCAAAAACTCTTTACATGATTGTATCACTTCGTTGTCAATCTCAACCATAGTGACTTTCTCAATGGATTCATGACGCAAAATTTCACGAACAGTTCCTCCGTCGCCACCGCCAATTACTAATACATTTTTCACCTTGCCATGTGTGAAAATTGCCGGATGCGAAATCATTTCATGGTAATGAAATTCGTCATCTATATTAGTCATTACCATATCGTCCAAAGCTAACATTTTACCATATTTATATGATTCAAGTATTCTCACACGTTGAAAAGGTGATTGAACATCATAAAATACTTCTCCAGTAAATCGCAAAGACAAAGCTTGATTGTCATCTTTATCTGTAAACCACACATTGCGCGTATAGAAATCGGGGTTTTTCCAGACCGTTCCCTCGTCTTGTGCTTTTTGACGCATGGAAGTCATATCAAAATCGTTTCTTGTTAACAAGTTAACTGAACCGCGCTTCATTTCTATTGCTGAATAAGATTTAGATTTAAATGCTTCCTTCAATAAATCGAATGAAACCCAAGAATCCATATCTCCGCAGGTAAATAAGTCTACTGCTGCATAACCATATTCTGGCCATGTATGAATCGCTAAGTGACTTTCCTCAATGACAACAACTCCAGAAACCCCGTAAGGTGAGAAATGGTGGAAAGTTGAATTAATTACCGTAGCTCCCGCGGCCCTCGCTGCAGCTACCATGTCTCGTTCTATCCCCGCTACATCGTTCATCAGTTTTGGATCGCAATTCATGAATTCAACCAAAATATGATTTCCTAAAGCTACACTCATTTTATTATCGTTTTATTGGAGCACAAATATATTGGTTAATAAATAAATCGAAGCGTATTAGAGATTCAAATTTCATATGTTACTTGATTTTTAACCAAAAATTTAAGTAAATACTTCTTTTCGTATTATTCACTTTTTAGAATTGCTCAATTGCACCCAAACCGAAAAGAGCAAAGTCATACTTACAAGGGTCAACTGGATCGAATTGTTTAAGATTATTCATTAGTTCCTCAAGTGCCTGCCAATCGTCTTGTTTTCGATTGATTAATCCAAGTTTTCTGCTGACGGCACTCGTATGAACATCCAGAGGAAGATACAAGTCAGAAGGAGAAATATTTTCCCATATCCCAAAATCTACACCTTTTTTATCGTCTCTCACCATCCATCTTAGAAACATATTTAAACGTTTAGCGGCTGATTTCTTCATTGGATTTGCCAAATGTTTTTCAGTTCGTTTCTCATGCGGAAAGGCGAGAAGGCTATTCCTGAAGTTGACTATTCTCCCTTTAACGCCCGGTATTTCTGAATTCACACTAAAGCTATCTTCAAGTGAATTAGATTTTTCGTAAACACGTTTCAGCGCGCCTAAAAAAAATTGCAAATCACTAGTCTGGAATGTTCTATGGACAAAATGAATATCTTTAAAATCTTCATCAGTATGCATCATAACAAATTCGTACGGCTCATTTTTAAAAATTTCCGTCAATCGTTTTCCACTTGCGATAATAGATTTTCGGTTTCCCCAAGCAATTGTTGCCATGAGCAAACCCATTATTTCTATGTCCTGTTTTTTTGAGAATTGATGCACAATTCCAAGAGGATCTTCGGCTAGAAAATCTATTGTGTTGAATTGTTCGACTTTTTCATCAAGAAAGCACTTTAATTCTTTGAATTTGAATGAATTAGACAAACAATCCATCCGTCATTTTTAACTTTCTATCGGTCATATTCGCTAAACTCTCGTTGTGTGTTACGATAACAAATGTATGATTGAATTGGTCTCTTAAATCAAAAAACAATTTATGCAATGCCTCTGAATTTGCTGAATCTAAATTTCCCGAAGGCTCATCTGCAAAAATAACTTTTGG
>JBDNIA010000519.1:0-1942 GCA_041688525.1 Crocinitomicaceae bacterium
GTATCGAAGTTGGTACTTTCAACGAAGGTAAAATATAAGATGAGCGGTCTTCTCCTAAAAAGTAACGGCCTGCTCGCTGTTTGAGCTATTAAAATGCGTCACGTCCTTGTCCTGACGAAACACGCCACTGATACCGTTCCACACGATGAGTTCAAGTATAAGGACGTATTGTGCGCTTCCATACCACCCCTCTTTGCCGATTTCTTAGGTTATTATGAGGTGCATGTTTCATTACTAACATAATCATGGAATTGATTGAGATCAGCTGGTAAATGTAAGGCGTATGCACGCACGGACATGAGTGTTTATCACGATTTTTATCAAATCGGTTGATCTTATATATTAGAAATAGTTATATGTTTGATTGGTAAAACAACTGCTTCTTGATTCCGATATTGGATACAGCGCTTTATTTTTGCTTAAACGATTTTGTTCTGGCGTGAAGTTCACAGTTTCAGATTTGAATGTCCAAGTCCGCCATTCAGTTCCTTCTTTAGTATGCCATGTATCCTGGTATGATTGCTCCTGGACCAGTTTGCTCTGGGAATTTAGTTCCTTTTCCTTCACTTGGCTATGTTGCTCTTGGTTCTCCTGCTTTTGGTCGTCTTCATCGCGTTTGGAAATTGGTATAGGACTCAGTACAAAGAAAACTCCACAAGTACTGCATCTAGTAGTGATCTTTGGTCATTTACGACTGACGAGTATGTATACCATTACCTCTGTTCCAAAAACACACAACAGACGGCGCACAAACATTTATTACCGGGCTTGATGCTAGCTACGCTTTGAACGAGGTGCTCTTTCTCATTATCAAAGCGAATTGCGTTAAATTCATCTCATTTTGTTTTGCTTGCAGCACGTGTTCCTGCAATAATTGATTAATGCTTCTTCACGACACTGGGGATGGCGACTGAGATTGTATTGCGTCCTCTAGATTTTGTGGATATCGACATATTACTGTTGATGATACTCTCCTTCGCTACCTCTCTTTGCAACTCCTGAAAGTGATCAGCCACCTTCAATAAATTTTTATCGAATGACGTAATCTTTTTTCTAATGTAGATGAAATGTAAATAACTCTTGTCAATGGATCTAGAATGCCAGCACTCAACTTTAACAATGAAAAATTCGGTACGATGCTTAAATTCCCACCATAAAATCAGCCCAGTACTTTGAGTCCCAGGCCCAGGATACTTGGTAGGGATTTGCGATAGACCATACGCTTAATTAGAGTCTCTACTTCGAACATGAGATTTTAAAATAGAAATTCCTGCTCACTGTTTCATGCACTGTGACTTGCATTGGCAGTTTTGCCATTGTTTGTCTTCGATGTTCCACGATTTGGTGCGGCAGTTCCATTAATACTCCGTTCAATATAAGATTTGTAGATAGAAGAAGCGTCGTCAAAACGGTTTTCTGTGCGAGTCCACTTGCTAAAATAGTGAATTTTAAGAGTCGAAGCGATGCCCTGAAACTAATGCATCAGCACACACTCGTCTTCTTATTGTTTGTGCTTGAATTTAGGACAATAATTGCAACCTAGTGACTGAGATGAAGGGCTCAACCTCAGATTGGGATGACATATTTCATATGATCCATTCCTTCACATGCAATGAATCAGAAGCAATCAGTTACAATTTTGATGCAGCTGGCAACTAAAAGGTTTCAATTTCTGATGATGCAGCTGACACGATGGTCCGTAGATCGAAGTTAAAAGTATTGGATACTATCCTGCACTAGGCGGTGATATCACTGAGCAATATATGCCAATAAGATACATTTTGAACCAACCTAAAATCTGCAGGCGTGTCTAGAGCAACTTGAACACGCCTATCTACCAGCATCGATGGAGAAACTATTATGATGCGCTGAGAAAGAAACCATGCCACGTATGCCAGATGACAGCGGAAGATTCCTCTCATCGACAGTAGATGGCAGGGGA
>JBDNIA010000520.1:0-5304 GCA_041688525.1 Crocinitomicaceae bacterium
ATCGTCATGTGCAAACATCCTGCGATACGTGCACCTTTCAATGGTTTTGATGCTCCAAATTCTTCACGAAGAGACATTAAACCAGGCATTTCAGATTCTGCCAATCTAATTTCTTTACGACCGTAGTCTGCGAGACTAATATCTTTTACTTTGTAAGCTAATTTTTCAACTGTATTACTCATATATTGATTTTTCTATAAATTCTTAATCTTAAATCGACTGCAAAGGTAAGGAGTTCCATTTGGAATACAAAATAAACATTGAATTGGGTGAAAAAGTTTAACCAATTTCTGTTCTGATTTAAAATCCGAAACCAACTACCTTATACTCCCTTCGCGGAGGGAAAACTATAATTTACCTCTGACCAACTCTTCCAATCCATCAATAAACCGCGGGTGGGAATTGCTAGACGGAACTAATTGCACCTTTTCACCGCCATATTCTTCGAATATTTCTTGATATTCGCTGCCGATTTCAACGAGAGTTTCTAAGCAATCAGCGACAAAGGCAGGACTAAAAGACAACAAGCGCTTTGCTCCTTTTTTCCCCCAATCCTCTACTACTTTATCAGAGAAAGGCTCCAACCATTTTTTATCTAAGCGCGATTGGAAGCAAACCGTATAATCTTCTTCTTTTAATCCCAACCTAGCAGCTAAAAGTCTGGTTGTCGCAAAACAGGCCGCTTTGTAGCAAAATTTATTCTTTTCATTAATCTCTGTCTCACAGGGTTGATCTCCGCACAAATCTGTATCCTCTTCATATACTTTATCAACTTGCCGCTCTGGCAAACCATGGTAAGAAAATAGGATATGATCGTAGGATTTTAAATCGAATTGCTTTGTGTTTTGTACGATACTGTCGAGATAACCTTCATTTTCGTAAAACTGACTAATAATCTTAATGTCCGGAATAACCCACCATTTGCGTATAATATTCATCGCTTTTTCAATCGCAGAACCAGACGATGCGCTGGCGTACTGGGGGAATAGAGGAAGAATAATAATTTCATCGTAATTTGCCGTTTTCATTCTCGACATAACACTGTCCATGGACGGGTTTTGATAACGCATGGCTATTTCGACAGTAAGGTCATCATTTTTAAACCGTTCTTGCAACAGTTCTTTTACTTTTTCCGTATGCGTCATCAATGGAGAAACACCGCCGGCTAAATCAAAAAGTTCTCTGTAAATTTTAGCTGATTTTGGTGCTCTAAAAGGAACAATGATACCATTCACTAATAACTTTCGGGGCAACCAAGGAATATCAATTACCCGTGGGTCATTTAAAAATTCACTTAAATAACGGCGGACATCGCTTGTTTTAGGGCTATCGGGTGTTCCCAATTGAAGCAAAAGTAATCCTGTTTTCTTTTTTGACATGCTATTTTAACAATTTTAGAGACTAGAAGTTTATGATTTAGGGAAAAGTTTTTCTCTCCAATTTTCCGCTTGTTCATCCGTAATCAAATCTAATATTTTTAAATAATTGACAGTCTTATTAAATTCGAGTGGATAAGCGATTCCATCATAGTTCCAAACGGTTTCCTTTAACCAGCTTTCCACATGGCTACTTCGTAAATTATATCTCCATGAAATGATATCAACGATGTTTGGTTCTGTCAGCATTACTTTTGCGCGTTGGTTAACTGCTGTGCACATTTGGTGTAATAAATCTCCATGTTTTTCGAGAACTTCGTTTCGAACGGCAACAACAAAACAAGGCCAAGGTGTCACCACTTCTCCAATAGAACGGCATTTCTTTTGCTCCGTAAATGGAGCAGTTGTATATTTTTCCCATAAAAAAGTTTGCGCTTCGTTATGCTCTAAAGCCCAAAGTCCACCATAGATATCTCCAATGACATTAAATTTTAAATTACCGGTTGGCCAACCTTGTTGATGAGCCAATACATAAGACATTAGATGTGAACCTGAACCTTCACGAGAAATGGCATACGTTTGATTCTTTAAGTCCTCAAAATTTTGAATATCTGAGCTAAAAGGAACGTGAACTCCCCATTTCAAAGGACTCGTGACATAAACTTGTAAGATTGTAGCATCCAAGCCTTGTAAAATTGCTTTGGTAATTCCTTCGGTTAACAAAACAGCAACATCTATGGACTTATTTTCAAGACCACGAATCATTTGACCTGTGCCTCCGCTCATGTCTGCCCAATGCAAATTCAATCCAAATTCTCTAAATTTCCCGTCTTCGATGGCCAAGCGCCACGGTAAATTGAAGTGTTCTGGCACTCCACCAATGTTTAATCCTATCATTTTATTTTTTCTTCTGAAAATTGCATATCGTACAACCTTCTATAATACCCATTTTCGATTGTCAACAATTCTAAATGTGTGCCAATTTCCATTATTTCACCCTTTTCCAATACGACAATTTTATCCGCCGATTGGATTGTTGAAAGTCGGTGGGCAATTACGATCGACGTTCTACCTTTTGTTAGTTCCTCCGTTGCTCGTTTAATTAATTCTTCTGAATAATCATCCACACTTGAAGTCGCTTCATCCAAAATTAAAATTTTAGGCTGAAAAACATAAGCGCGAATAAACGATATCAGTTGACGTTGCCCCACTGACAAAACTCCGCCTCTTTCCCCCACATTATAATCGTATCCTTTGGGTAATTTTGAAATGAAATCGTGGGCTTTAACTGCTTTTGACGCTTCAATCACTTGCTCTCGAGATATAGATTCATTTCCGAGTGTTATATTGTTATAAATTGTATCCGAAAACAAAAATACATCTTGCAACACAATAGCAATATTACTCCGCAAATGACTTAATTCTATTTCCTTAATATCCTTTTCACCCAACAAAATCGAACCTTTTTGATATTCATAGAAACGCCCTATCAAATTGACGATAGAAGATTTTCCAGCGCCTGTTGCTCCGACAAAAGCGACGGTTGATCCAGCTTTTATTTCAAGATTAATATTTTTAAGAACATACTCTTCTTCTTTGTACGCAAAGTATACATTTTTGAAGGCCAAATCCTGATTGAAATTAATTTCTACATCTGTTCCGGCATGCTGAATATGGTCATTCAAATCTAATATTTCGAAAACTCGTTCTGCTCTGACTGTACCTCTTTGTAAAATATTGAATTTATCCGCTAATTGTCGTATTGGTCGGTAAAGCATATTGATCCAAAGCGTAAAAGAAATTATTTGAGAATACATTAAGTTTTGATTTTCAGGCTTTACACCATCTATTTGAAACGCACCCCACACTAAAAGTAGAGCTATAGAAAGTGAACTCAGCATTTCCACTATTGGAAAGAAAATCGAAAAGGCCCACACCGCGTTAACGTGCGCTTGTCTGTGTCCTTTGTTTATTTCCTTAAAACTATCGTACTCCTGCTTTTCTCGACTAAACATTTGAACTATAGCCATACCTGAAATTCTTTCCTGAACGAAGGTGTTCAATTTTGTTACTTGTAATCGCTCCAATTGAAAAGACTTTCGCATGGCTCGCGCAAATATTCGCGTCGCAAAAAGTAAAATCGGAATCGGAATCAAGGTCATCAAAGTTAGCTCCGTATTGGTATAAAACATCCAACCAAGAACAGTGAAAAGCATAATTATATCCCCTAAAATATCTATCAACCCTGAAGAAAAAACCTCACTAACTGCTTCCAAATCCGATACAACTCGTGTGACGAGCGCACCGATTGGCGTACGATCAAAATACTGCATTTTGAACGTCATGATATGGGAAAATAGCTTTATCCGAAGGTCTTTTATGATATTTTGCGCCAACAAATTGGAAAAATAAGATCCGGCAAACTGAAACAACGCTTCAAAAGCGAGCATCCCAATAATTATCCCTGTCCAAAACAATAGACTAGAGCCATCTTGACTTTCGACGATATAATTTTTCACCATATCGCCAATTAATTTTGGACGAAGAGAAGAAAATAGGGCTATGAGCAAGGATGCAGCAAAAGCAAGACCTAAAATTCCCTTGTACGCCTTAGCATACGAGACCAGTCTGAAGAATATTTTAGTATTTAATTTTGCTTTTTGTGCCATTGGAGCGCAAATTTACCTTATTTTTTGAAATTAAAATGTCAACTTTTTCAATCTTAACAATCATTTTGACAATCAAGTTCACAATGTCAAAACATTTGAATTATCTTTAGGCAGAGAAAATTTATTACCATGATTCATCATATATCAGACAACCATACTATTTTTAACACTTATTTAGCTGAAATGCGCGATGTGAAAATTCAGCTTGACCCGCTCAGGTTTCGTAAAAATCTAGAACGCGTAGGTATGATAATGGCTTATGAAGTTTCTAAGGTTTTAAATTATCATGTAATTGAAGTCGAAACACCATTAGGTACTGCAGATTGCACAATAATTGATCAACAGCCAGTGCTTGCTACAATTCTTCGAGCTGGTTTAGGAATGCATCTTGGCTTTCTTGAGGTTTTCGATCGCGCAGAAAATGCCTTTGTATCAGCTTATAGGAAACATTCGACAACTGAAGAAGTTGATATTCATGTTGAATACATGGCTGCTCCCAATATTGATGGTAAAATTCTTATCATTTCAGATCCAATGTTGGCAACAGGAAATTCAATGCAAATGGTTTATCAATCTCTTCTTGGAAATGGTACACCAAAAAAAACCATCATATGTGCAGCAATTGCGGCTCCAGAGGCATTAATTTATCTACAAGACCACTTGCCAAAGGATACTCTATATTATGTTGGTGCAATAGATAAAGAATTAACTGCACAATCCTATATTGTTCCTGGACTTGGCGACGCTGGTGATTTAGCTTACGGCGCAAAATTGTAATCACATTAAATGAAGTTGGTAGCCATTGCGACAGTATTCTTTTCTGCGTTTGCAAAATTCATGTTTGCTCCGCTGATTGGTAAAGGTTTCGAATTAGACTTTATTACCACCTGGTTGTCCTCTTTCTCTGGTGGATTGGTGAGTGCTATAACTTTTTATTTTATGAGTGAGTATTTTATGAAAAGGTACCATCGAAAAAAAATTGCAAAGAAAATTATGATGAAAAAAAGAGGACAAGCAATCAAACAAAAAAAGAACTTTACGAAACTAAACAGAACCGTAATAAAAGTTAAGCATCGAATTGGGCAATACGGTTTGTGCTTGTTTGCGCCATTATTTTTGTCCGTTCCCATTGGAAGTATTATTTGCGCTAAGTTTTACGGGAATCAAAAAAACACATTTTCATTAATTATTTTCGGTTTAGCCATCAATAGTTTTGGTCTAACTGTATTATCATATAACGTTTTTTAAATGGAAAATCA
>JBDNIA010000521.1:0-3307 GCA_041688525.1 Crocinitomicaceae bacterium
GCAGAAACGCCTGGGTTCATATCAACATTTACTTTTCCAATGATAGCCTTTCCTTCGTATTCGTTATGCATTTCTTCGATAACTGGTCCAATCATACGACATGGTCCGCACCATTCTGCCCAGAAGTCAACCACTACGGGTTTGTCTGACTTTAACACTAATTCTTCAAAGTTTGCATCTGTGATTTCGATTGCCATAATTTATTTTTTTAAATTTTAGTTTTTTATTTGGATTTATAAAATTACAATTTAGAATACAGATCACAAGAAGTTTGCCATACTTTTTTTTGTGCCAACTTGACAGCCTACTTATAAATTTTCGATATAAATTGCCTTACTTGTTTTTTGGTTATCGCTTCTCAATTCATAGAAATATCGACCATTTTCAACACTTTTTGAATCAAATTTTATCTTTGTTCCACCAACTTTTGATTTCCTTGAATCGATTTTCAACTTGTCATTCATTTTGTCGTCAGTTAACCAAATTTCGATTTCCTTTGGCTCTTCAATTTCATAATAAATCTCAACCTCTCCTGAAATAGGTTGTTTTACAAGTGAATACAAGACAGCATATTTTTCACTATTTGGGTGATCAATTGCCCAACGCATTCTTAATTTCCGGAATGCGATAATCAAAATTAACAATGTGATACTGATTAACAAAACCGGTATGGCAACTTCAAAGAAAGAAACTCTTAATGCTATCATTTACAGGGAGATAATGCCTTTAATTAAGGCTGCTTTTTCATACTTAATTATAATAGAATCCACATCTATCATAACTTCTTTAACGCTTATGCTAACATATTTTTTATTTGACGAGCTATGAAAGTTAATTTCAGATGTTCCATCAAAAAGGGATGTTACTTGGGCTAATTTCTCGGTTGTATTCTCAATAATGAATTTAAAAAGATACACTTCAGGCCATTCTTGCAAGGCTAACTGCTCCCTTAAATTTTCGAATTTATCCTTCATTTATTGCTTTTCATTTTGAAACAACAAAGATAAGCGTTTTGACTCGGTTTCTAAAAGACTTTTTCCATTGTAGAATAAAGTTTGTATTTCATTAACGTTTTTTCCTCCGGCCTCTGAAAAGGCTTTTAATGCGTTGTACAAATCTGTCGGGTCTGGCTCTTTCGAAATAATTACTCCTGCCGTTTCTTCCTTTCTATTCATTTGCCAAGGCACTAAATAAGCAACATACCGATTTAGTAAATGTTCTATCATATCAATAACTGTTTGACATTCTTTGGCACGATACAATTGCTGCATCAACAATGCTCTATCTTTTTGAAAATTCAGATAATTCTGATGCAAATCGCTTGTCTTTTCAAATGACAATTGAATAGGTTCATAATTCTCGGAAATTGTCGAGGAAGTGAGGCTTCGAAAGGCTTCTTCTCTTTTTTTCATCTTTTCGATGCGCGCGCGAAAAACTTTTGAAACTACTGCTTTGGTTGTAAAAAACTGCTTATCTTCAAATAATAATTCTTCATAGCGCTCTTCCAAATCATCGCCTTCATTGTGTGGAAAAAAGAGATGATTATTTTGCATTACTTGCTCTCTCCTTTACTCTGATTTTTCTTCATGCGGAGATTGAGCATCTCAACAAAAAGAGCATAAACCATAGCGAAATAAATATAGCCTTTTGGCACATGCTGACCGAATGCTTCTGCTATTAATATCACTCCTATTGTCACCAAAAAAGCAAGAGCAATCATTTTAATTGTCGGTCTATCGCTAATAAAATTACTAATTGGTTTTGCAAATACCATCATCACAATCATGGAGACGATTACAGCCAGATAAATGATAATCATCGGATTACCACCTGTTTCCTTTGCTATTCCGTTTGTCATCCCGATTGCTGTGATAATAGAGTCGAAACTAAAAACAATATCCACTAAAATGATTTGTATTATAATGGCACGCAGCTTCAGTGGCTTTTTTTGTTGATTACCTTCCTCTGCCCCAACAATGTTTTTGTGCATTTCAATCGTACTCTTGTATATCAGGAACAAACCTCCGAGTAAAAGCACCAATTTCTGTCCCGTAACATCCCAACCGTTTAAGGTGTAAATCGGCTCAGTTAAACCAATAATCCAACCAACAACGCTTAATAGGATTAAACGTATAACGAGTGCCAATGTCAAACCAATATTTCTGGCTTTTCGTTGTTCAACTTTTTCCAGAGGATCGGTAATGATGGAAATGAAAATGATATTATCAATTCCGAGAACAATTTCCAATAAGCTTAATACAACGAAGTAAAAGAGTCCGGTTGTAGTGAATAGTAATGCGAAGTCTAAATCCATTTGAATGATTTTTATTTAGAATGTAAAATTACTAAGAATTGTGGTGATTTTATTGAAGAATAAGAAAGAAACTCGTCTTTTGCGTTCCATTTTCATATAGATGATTTCTGATTTCACTTTTACCGAAAACCTCTACGTTACTATCCAATATTTTTTTTATTAAAAATTATTTTAACGTGAAAACATATGAACATTTCGATTTTATACTTAATTTGGCTTATGACTTAAAAACCAAATTATTATGAAATTTATCTATCTATTTATCTATTTATCTTGTTAGGGTTTAGCGCATTTTCTCAAAACATAGACAGCGTGTCCTATTTCAATGGAAACGGCACCTTAAGTTGGTGGTATCTTCAAAAGGATGTTATTCTCTTTCGAACTCAAAATGACTCTGCCTATACTGGCTATCTAGACACACTTCTTATTGACGATTTTAACTTTTACGAAGGTGAAGCAAGTAATTTCAATGAATTACTTTTAAATAGTAATACGACACTTACGGATTTGATTAATATCAAAAATGACATAATCAATTCTGGACAATTTCAATTCTTCGCAGCTGTTCTGACTGAATATCCGTATGATCCGAACGTTCAGCAAAAATATTACCGCACAGACGATCAATTATTGATAACCTTTAATGATCCATTATTAGATTCTGTTTCAATAGCCAACTTTGCGCAACAATACTCTTTAAAACTTCTTCGAAAGCCACTTGCCGGACTGAATAGCTCTGTTAGTTGGTCATACGTTTTTCAATTAGACAGCAAGCCTGACACACTTTTGAATACAATAATAATGGCAAACATAATTGCAACGTTTGAACCATTGCTCGTAAAAATAGTTACACCAAACATTATAGGAGGCGAGCAGCTGGGCTGTGTTGAGCATAATGAAATGACAGCTATGGCTATTACAAATAATTATTTGTGGCACATTAGAAACAATGGAGATATTACATTTGCAGGACAAACCGGTACTGTAGACGCA
>JBDNIA010000522.1:0-5606 GCA_041688525.1 Crocinitomicaceae bacterium
TATTTCTATTGCTTCCATTTGGCTCACTTTTCCTTTGTGTAAATTAAACCGAAGTAATGTTTTAATAGAATGAAAACCTTTTATTCCGCATGCTCCTGGATTCAACCATATGGTGTTGAATCTTTTATCTTGTTGAACTAACAAAATGTGAGAATGACCGCAAACGAAAATATTGGGTTTCTCTTTTTCTAATAATTCGGGAATGTTTTTCGCATATCTTCCGGGTCTACCAGCAATGTGCGTCATTAAAATTTTTAAGCTTTCAATTTCGAATGTTTCTGTTTCTTTCGTTTCTGAGCGAATTTCAGTTTCATCGATATTCCCGAAAATAATTCGCGTCGGTTTGAATTTTTTTAATTCGTCTAGCACAGATAAACTCCCGATATCGCCAGCATGCCAGATTTCATCTACGTCTTTAAAATGTTCGTAAATTTTGGGGTCTAAAAAGCCGTGTGTGTCCGAAAGTAAGCCGATTTTGGTCATAGAACAAAAGTAAGAATTTTGAGAATATTACTTCATCAATCTGTTCTTTTGACTTAAAATTTCTACTTTCGAAACAATGAATAAAGAGCAAAAATTAGATTGGGTTAAAAAAAGAAAAGAACGGCGCGAAGCACAGCGTCCTGAAATTCTTTTTGACGGCATACGAAAGGGCGATATTGTTGCCTTGAGTTTGGGGATTACTTTGCTTGAAAGTTCGCTTGATAGTGACCAAGCAAAGGCAAAGGAATTGATTCAACTTTGTTTACCATTTTCAGGAAACTCAATTCGCGTTGGCATTACTGGTGTGCCAGGAGTTGGGAAAAGTACGTTTATAGAAACATTCGGTCAACATGTAATTGGTTTGGGAAAGAAAATCGCTGTTTTAGCCATAGATCCTACCAGTCAAGAGGGTGGAGGTAGTATTTTGGGCGATAAAACTCGGATGTATGAATTGTGTCAAGCTGAAAATGCTTTTATTCGACCAACACCTTCCGGGAATAGTTTGGGTGGTGTTGCGCGAAAAACTCGAGAGAGTGTATTGCTTTGCGAAGTAGCCGGTTTTGATGTGATTGTTATAGAAACTGTCGGCGTCGGTCAAAGTGAAACTTTGGTTCATTCCATGGTAGATTTCTTCCTCTTGTTAATGCTTGCAGGCGCTGGAGATGAATTACAAGGGATTAAACGCGGAATTATGGAGTTGGCTGATTTGTTGGTTATCAACAAAGCCGATGGAGAAAATATAAAAAAAGCGGATGTGGCGGCTAGAGAATATAAAAATGCGCTTCATCTTTTTCCGACAAATCCAAACGAATGGATTCCCAAAACGATGACATGCAGTGCACTTGAGAACAAAAATATCGCTGAAGTTTGGAATGATATTTTAAGTTTTATTAATCATACAACCATTAATGGTTGGCAGCAAAAAACGAGACAACAGCAGGAAATTCATTGGTTCCGTGAAACGCTAAAGGATACAATCCTTCATCATTTTCTGGATAAAAAAGACGCAAAAAATGAACTTAAACGATTTGAAAGCCTAATTTTGTCTCAAGCTGTTTCACCATTCGATGCCGCGGAAGTCTTATTCAAAAAGTGGTTAACTGAAAATAAAAAATGACAGAATTTAAAATTGTAGGAGAATACATAGAGTTGATTCAGTTATTGAAAGCGACAGGTTTAGCGTCCACAGGTGGTCATGCTAAATTCATTGTTGACGATGGCATAGTGATTCGTAACGGAGAAGTTGAAACGCGCAAGCGTGCAAAATTAATCGTTGGAGATATCATAGAAATTGGCGACCAGAAAATCCAATTAGTTTAGGTTAATAAATAACTCTATTCGGTATAAGATTGGAATTAACGCCCCGAGTTGACCATTTGGCCCAACTTTTTTCTTGGTCAAGTAAGATGCGCGATATGGATTGTTCAAGTTGTTGATAACGTCGTAAAAAATACCCAGATTTACTCTAAACTTGTCATTGAAGGACTTTGAGTAACCTCCACCTAAAAATAGTGTGGGAATCCAAACTTCCGGAGCACCTGGTGTAGTGTAGAAATAACCAGTCGGTACTTTAAGTGCTTCAAATTCCCCACCTAAATACAAAACATTTTGAAAGCGAACGTGACACCACGCACCTACACCAAGTATGTTGAAATTGGAAGGTGCAGTAGTTAAGTATCCATTAGACCAGGTTCTGAAAAGTCGGAATGACGGCCCTCCGATAATTTGACTGTCTGAATTTGCTCGAATACCTAATTTCAAGCCGGCGCCTAGGTTTCCGCCATTTGTTCCAGCACTGAAGTATCCATCAATACCAATTTCAACTTTTACGCCGTTTTTATTTTTCAAATCTTCGTCCTCCTCTTGCGACCAAACCATTGGAGCGAAAAGTAAAAAAAGTACGCACAATTTTTTCATAAATCAAATTTAAAGTTTATTCGTAAAATACCGCTTATGAAAATGATAAAATCTTAAATTGAGCTTATTTTGAGCTCCTAGTTATTTCGTCTTTTGAATCAAACGGAAAAAAGTATCTATCTTTGAGAAAAATAAAACTATGCAATTATTGGACGGTAAAGCAACATCAGAATTAATCAAAAAAGAATTAGCAGAAGCCGTTAAAAAGCGAAAAATAGAAGGAAAAAAGATTCCGCATTTGGCCGCAATATTAGTTGGTACAGACGGTGGTTCAATGACTTATGTAAATGCGAAAGTAAAAGCGTGTGATCAGATTGGTTTTGAAAGTACTTTAATCCGTTACGATGATTCTGTGCCAGAAGAAATTCTCTTAGCGAAAGTAAAGTCATTAAACGAAGACAAAAGTATTGACGGATTTATCGTGCAATTGCCTTTGCCAATACATATTGACGAACTTAAAATTACCCAAGCGATTGATCCCTTGAAAGATGTTGACGGCTTTCATCCTGTCAATTTGGGGAATATGGTTCTGAATTTACCCGGTTTTCTTCCAGCTACTCCAGCCGGCATAATTGAATTGATAAAGCGCAACGGAATCGAAACCTCTGGAAAGAATTGTGTCGTTATTGGTCGAAGTAATATCGTGGGTATGCCTTTGAGTATTATGTTGGCCAGAAATACAAATCCTGGAAATTGTACAGTAACTCTAACGCATAGTAGAACTGAAAATCTTGAAGAAATTTGCGCAGGTGCTGATATTTTAATTTCGGCTATTGGAAAACCAAGTTTTGTAAAAGCAGAAATGGTTAAAAATGGCGCTGTAGTAATTGATGTTGGTACAACTAGAGTTCCAGATAGCAGCCGTGTAAGAGGTTGGCGATTGTGCGGAGACGTTGATTTTGAAAATGTTGCAAAAAAAACTTCCTTTATTACTCCTGTACCTGGCGGTGTTGGACCGATGACAATAGCTTCATTGATGATTAATACATTGAAGGCAATGGAAT
The DNA here is from genome assembly GCA_041688525.1 of Crocinitomicaceae bacterium. GTDB lineage: Bacteria > Bacteroidota > Bacteroidia > Flavobacteriales_D > Crocinitomicaceae > UBA2040. Next base: position 3,405 of record JBDNIA010000522.1, read on the forward strand.
TAAAAGGGAAATAGTTTTCGATGAAAACTCAAAAATTTAAGTAGATTTCATTATTGAATATTTCTAGTTTAAAATTTAAAAACTATTAATCATGCTTATCGATAGTTTCTTAAAATTCTATTTGTTTTTCAATCTACAAACGTTCTAGAGGCGTTTTAATTCCATTTACCAAAGAATAACATGCCAATTTATCTTTAAAGACAGAAGCCTTGAAAATAGATTTGTTGAGCAACATGCGCACACATTCTTGAACTCCTTCAACAATTGAAGGATGAGGATGTACGAGCTCAGAAAGGACTTCTATTCCCATGTTCATTTTAATGAGCAAGCCAACCGCCTGAATGGCACTCGACGCATGTTCACCTACCGCGCGCATGCCTAAGATTTTCATTTCACTGTCATTGGTGACGATAATTTTAAAAAAACCTTCTGTTTTCCGCATGGCTATGGCCCGTGCGATCACCGAATAATCGATTTTCACCACTTTTACAGGAATATTTTGTTTTAGGCATTGTTGTTCATTTAAACCAACTGCAGCGACTTCGGGTTGAAGAAACATAATGGTACAAACATTGTCATAGGATAGCAAATTTTTCGGTTCGCCAAATATTTTCTCCACGGCGTGACGTGCTTCAATTTCACCCATATTAACCAAGGCGATGCGGCCAGAAACATCACCTACAGCATAAATATTCGGAATATTCGTTTGTGTATCCGTATCGCCAATATGAATCCCTCTTGTTGACATGTTAACACCTGCATTTTCCAAGCCAAGGTTTTCAATGTTTGGAACTCTTCCGATGGATAATAGCGCTTTTTGAACACGAATGACTTCTATTTTCCCGTCGGGGTAACTTAATTCGTATTCCACTTTTCCGTTAAGTACGTCCATTCTTTGGAGAGACGCATTTTGATGAATAATTACACCTTTTTTTTCCATGTTTTTCGCAACCATGTTCGATATATCTTCGTCTTCAAAAGGTAAAATTCGATCTTGTGTGTCAATGATATAAACCTTCGTTTTTCCAAAATTAGAGAATATTGTAGCATATTCGCAACCTATAACACCCGCACCTACAATAACTATGCTTTCCGGAAAATCGTCAATCTGATCGATTCCATCGCTGGTAAGAATGAATTTTTCATCAACAGGGATATTAGGTAAATGCCTCGGACGAGAGCCAGTAGCTAAAATGATATTATCTCCCCAAATTACTTTTTCGGTTCCTTCATGATTAATTTGGACTTCGTTGGCTGATAACAGCATTGCTTCTCCACGTTCGTAATGGAAAAGTTTGTTCATAGTTTCGGTTTGAAGTAGTTTTATGTGACAAGAATATTGAAATTTTCGTTCAAAAATAGCTTCCTCTAAATTCCGCCTCACATCAGCCCAAGGCAATACAAAATTAACGTGTTTGTCTGTTTTTAGCATTCTATTGACACTTTCAACTCGATTGGAAAGTTCCCATAAAGTTTTCGATGAAAGGGCACCGTTGTAAACTCCTGCACCACCGACTTTGTCGCGTTCGATGAGGCAAACAGTTTTTCCAAAATCAATACCGCGCATTGCAGCTGCGTATCCGGCTGGACCTCCGCCAATAACAATTAACTCGTAATGGTTCATGTGCAATTTTAAGGATTCTAATCAAATATAAGAGTTTATGCGATATTTGTAGTCAGATTAAAAAAACGAAAAAGTGAAGTACGCAGATATTCTCGAAAAAGGAAAAAAAATTGAAGAGCAAAGTGCTAAGTTTTTTAAAAACAATAAATTGAAAGGAAAGAAACTAGATGAAGCTTTTCATTCTGAGCATGAAAAGGCATTTCGTGAAATAGATTGTTTGTCTTGTGCAAATTGCTGTAAGACGACTAGTCCCGTATTCCGAGACGTAGACATAAAACGAATCGCCAAAGGCTTAAAGACGTCAGAAAAACAATTCATCATGTCTTATTTACATATGGATGAAGATGACGACTATGTTTTAAACAGCGCACCTTGTACTTTCCTTGATCTAGAAACAAATAAATGCACAATATATGATTTAAGACCTCTGGCATGTCGAGAATATCCGCATACGAACAGGAAAAATATGCATCAAATTTTAGCTTTAACTCAGAAAAATTTAGATGTTTGTCCTGCAGTGGTTATGATCGTGGGAGCAATTCTCGATTCAAATAGTGAAAAGAAAAAAAGGCAATGAA
>JBDNIA010000523.1:0-2441 GCA_041688525.1 Crocinitomicaceae bacterium
AAGGCAACATTCATTCTTCGGTAGTCTTTTAAAAAACCAATAATCTGATCGGCATTACTTCGAACGAGAGATATCAATATAACATCCTCTTCTTGACCTTGATAACTGTCAATAGTCGATATCTTGATCTTGGAATCGAGCATTTCTTTTAAATAACTCACTTGGCCTGAATAGGGTGAAAGGACTGCGAGTCGTTTAAAAGTAAAATCATTTAGACCAATTATCTTTTCTATTGCTCCTGCTTCGCCTTCATTCTTTAAACTTCCACCTTGATCTCCTTTTTCTTCGTCGTAGCTTGCGCCTGCAGTATCATAAAAAAGTAGAGCTGAATCTTCCGCGGGTTTGTATGACTCCAATTTATTCCCATAAAAGTATTGACTAGAAAAATCAGCTATATTTTTAGGCATTCGGTATTGCAGTGGAAGAAAATTAATGGCAAAGCCAGCATTTATACAACGTTGTAAAATGGAAATATTTAAGCCTAATTCGCTTGCTTTTTGAGAGAGTATGGTTGGTGGTAATTGAAAAGGGTCGCCAGCTAAAACTATTTTTTGCGCAAAAGGAAATATCGCCCAAGCCAGAGGTTCCACACATTGTGCGGCTTCATCAATTACCAAAACATCGAAATGATTGTAGTCAAACGATTGGTCAACAATTGCAACGGGTGTTCCAAGTACAACCTGAGCTTTGTCAAACCAAGTGTCTTCAGTTACTTTCTTTATGTTTTTTATTGCTTTGCGTATGTTGTTGACTTCCTTAAACAGAAGAGAGCGCTGTTCTCGCTCCGATTTTCCGAAATTACGTTTGTACGAATGTGCCATTTTCCTCAATTGTTCGGCTTGAATTTTCATTTTTTTCAAAACCTTTAAATCGGAACTATTTTGCCATTTTCCTTCTGGAGTTAAAGGAAAAACGTCGTCTCGAACCTTTACTGAATTCCCGATACGCAGCACGGAATAGGCTTTTGGCAATAAACTTGCTAAGTGGTCAACGGCTGTGTTGCTCGGCGCTGAAACTAAAACTTTTTTTCCTTTTTGAACCCATTGTGAAATAGCTTCTACTAAAGTTGTGGTTTTTCCTGTTCCCGGAGGACCATGAACTATTCCCAACTCGGGACTTTTCAACAAATGAGTAATCGCCTTTTGCTGGCCTTCATTTAAATCGGGATTGTTCCAAGTTGAAATTTCTAAGCTTTCAAAAGTGTCTATAGTTTGGATGGAATTCGCATTTTCCTTAATCTCTTTTTCCAATGCATTTCGCATAATTGTTAAGGTGCGCGCATCCGGTGAAAGTTTAATTCCCGTATCTCCGTCTTCTAACCAATCCGGAAAATCTGGAGCGAACATTCTGAATTCCCCTTTCTTTCCGTCTAAATAGAGTAGTATTCCTTTAATGCTTTCTTCACCAGGACAAAATATTTCAATTGGACAAGAACCTTTAAACTGATTATTTTCGAAGGGAAAAGGATAATGGAAAGAGACCTCAGGATAATCAGCGAAGCCAAAACTTTTCCGATTTATTTTTATAGGGTGCAAGGCTAATCCATCGCGTTTGAGATCTTTTAAACTACGGCCATTTTCAAAAGAGTAACGCCGCTTTTCTTCTTTTTCTTCCTCGTCTAGTGCTAATAAAAGATTTGGAAAATATTTATCGATGTTGAGCATGAATGCAAAAATAGTTTTTATTACAAAGTTCTTATAGAAAAAATAGAAGAACAGAGTGACTTAATTTCTTGAAACAAATCAAAAATAACAAACAACGGATTTCTTTTAAATACCCGGATTACTGGACCTTGGGCAGGGGAGAATAATTTTCGAGGACCATTTTTCAGTTTTGTTATGCGAATATAGATCAAAAACTTATTCATTTCTTTGTGTAAGGTTAATGGATGAAAATCGTTGGGAGAGATATTCTTCCCGTTTACTTGATAAATGTGCTGAATTAGCTTCAATTTCTTATGTTGGGAACAAAATTGGATTCGAGTGAATTGGTGATTATGAAAACTATGGTCATTTAGGTATTGCACAAGATGGAGTTTATATCTGTAAAATAGAGTTTAAAACAAAAGCCAACGATGCACGAAAATTGATTTATAGATATGGCAATTTCATAAAATAACTTGTTAAAATAGAGCGGTTTTAAAAAGAGAAGACGCAATACTAGGAATAAATAGATTCCAACTTTTTTTTGACTATAACACTCAATTTAAGGCAACTATTTTTAAATTTAGCGTCAATCATAAAAATTTGTATAGGTATTACTTATTTACTAAATCACAATAAAATGTATAATTCCCACCATTTATTATACCAATCACTTATGAAGACACTATTTGTTTTTGTATTCAACGGTACGATGTTTAATCAATTGAATAGCGCAGTGAAAATTATTATTCTGGGGAAACGATATTTAAATTGCTCTTTTCTTTGTTGCACACTATT
>JBDNIA010000524.1:0-5139 GCA_041688525.1 Crocinitomicaceae bacterium
AAATACATCACCAAACTGGAGAGTATTACGATAAGCCATTGCCAATTAATTACTGTCATTTATTTCAAAAAGTTGCGCAAGATATAACGCTTGCACTTTTGTTTTTTTTTTTTTTTATAAGTTTAAAACTTATCCCACCAGACTTTTGTATTGAAACTATTCCCGCCGGTAGCGGCAAAAGCAGCTGAATAATTTGAGCTATTCAATGCGCTTTCATCAGCAGGATAAGGCATGCGAACTGGATAAAGTCCGCCGTTCAAACTTGCCGCAACCGGCAAAAAATGAGGAAAACCTGTTCTTCTGTATTCAATCCAACTTTCGTAACCATTGATGGTATTTGCTATCCATTTCTGCGTTATGATTTGTTCTAAAGGATCACCGGAAGAAAATGCAGCGTTTCCAACTGTCAAATAAGTTGAAGGCATACTCACATTCCAATACTCAAATGCATTAACAATTGCAGATTCGTATAATGATTGTGGAGCTCCAGCGACAAAACCTCTTTGCGCAGCTTCGGCCAATAGAAATTGCGTTTCCCAAGCCGTCATGAAATTACATTTTAAACTGCCTGTATTTTCTCTGAAAATTCTTCCGGCAAGCGAATAATTATTTAAGGTAATTGAAGTTGTAGAAGCGTTTATTCCATTGATTAATCCATTGTAAATAGAGGGATTTCCGCCTGTTGGTCTAAAGAAAATATCTCTTCTTGGGTCGTTGAATTTTTGCATTAAAGTATCACTCGTTTGCGACATTACATACAAATTAAAATCACCTGTTCTCAGTTTTTGCATACGGAAACTATTCGGCTGCGTGTTGGAGAATTGAAAAAACGCATTATCAGAATTTGTATTGATGTAGTTTCCGGCTGTTAAAATCGATTGAAGCTCTTGCGCAACATCTAATGCTATTTCACTATCTCTATCTGAAATTCGCATCAGTGCTCTTATTTTGAGTGAATTGGCTAATTTTTTCCACTTTTGCAGATTGCCAAAATAAAGAATATCTCCCTGTAAAGTTTGAACGCCCGAGTAGGTATCAATCGCGACAATGGCTTTGCTTAGCTGGTCTAAAATTCCATCTTCGCCTGTATAGATTTGCTCTTGGTTATCGTATTTTGGAGTTACATTTCCTGTTAATCCCTGCAAAGCGTCAGAATAAGGAACGTCGCCATAAATATCTGTCAACGTTTGCGTCATCATCGCTTTCATTATTCTCGCAGGACCTTCATATACTTTGTGTATAGCTTCGGATTGGGATTTTGCTAAAATGACATCGTTATCGCGTAAGTTTTTATAAAGAATTGGCCAAGGATTTCCTCCTAATTGAGGTTGAGTCAAACCGTGACGGTCAAATAAATTAAAATCAACCATCGTCGTGTATTGTCCCAATAAATTTCCAGCAACGAATCCTTCATAAGACATTTGTTCGCCGTAATCATAGATAACCTGCCGAAGTAAAAGATTGGGTTCTACTTGAACGGGGAAATTTACATTGGTATTTATCAAATCGAAATCTTTTTTACAGGCCGAGAATAAAACCGCTACTGAAAGAAGGAAAGTGTAATTTATTTTTTTCATAATCAATTTCTTAAAAGTTGTAACCGAATTTAATTCCTATGCTGCGCGTTGAGGCATACGACATGTCTTCAACACCACTAACAAATTTTTGTCCTTGTGTCGCCATTTGTTCTGGGTCGAAATGAGGAATATTTGAAATGGCAAATAAATTCCGTCCTATGACAGAGACTTTTAACGTTCGGTTTTCAGAAATAAATCCCTTTTGTTTGTCGTTTTTGAAAGTGTAACCAATTGAAAACTGACGTAATTTTAAGTAAGTCGCATTGTATGTATTGTTTTCTTCATGGTTTCTGTCGTAGTATTGACGATAATAACTTTCTGCAGCAATTGCAGTCGTATTCGCTTCCCAAATCGGATTTTCATCACTTCCAGTGTTTACTTCGCCTTCAGCAACAATTCCTCCTTCAGGCCGGTATTCCGTTTCTTTTAATTGACCCCCAACAGCTGCAAGAGCTAAGGTTCTGGAAACTAAAATCCCACCTTGACGCCAATCGAATAGAAAACTCAAATCAAAGTTTTTATAGCTCAGATTATTTGACCAGCCCAACATAAAATCAGGGTTGTAATTTCCCAATTTTTTTAAGTTATTATCTGCTATGTAGTTTCCTTTTGAGTCAATAATAAACTTGCCATTTTCGTTCTTTTTGTAGCCAGTTCCGTACATATCACCAATTCTTCCACCTTTTTCCACTTGAAACCAAACTGTTTGATTTACGTTGTCATAAATACGAGAATAGGCCAAAGTAATTTTCTCAACTCCAACAGGAAGTGATTCAATAGTTGAAACATTTCGAGTAAAGTTGAAGCCAGTTTGCCAAGAGAAATTTATTTTCTTAATTGGAGAAACAGAAGCAAAAACTTCCCAACCTTGCGAACGAACAGCACCGCCATTCACAATTTGTTGCGTATAACCTGATGACGCAGCTACTGGAAGTGATAATATTTGATTTTTCGTCAAGGAGTTGTAATAGGTCACATCAAAACTCAAACGGTCTTTGAAGAAACGAACGTCGGTTCCTATTTCATAACTTCCCGTTCTTTCCGGCAATAGATTCCCATTAGCAATAGTCGATTGACCACTGAATGTTGGTTGACCATTGAACGGAACTTGCGGTAAAAATGAACCAGAAGTTTGATAAGGATCTGTATCGTTTCCAACTTGGGCATATCCTCCCCGAACTTTTAAGAACGAAAATGATTTCGGTAACTTCACCATATTTGAAACAATCAAACTCAAGGATGCAGAAGGGTAAAAGAAGGAAACGTTTCTTGTTGATGTTGGAGTTGCCAATGCACTTGACCAATCGTTTCTTCCTGTGATATCTAAATAGACAAAATCCTTATAGCCTAATCTCATTAGGGAGTAGACACTATTAATTTGTTTTTGTGTTTTGTATTCATTAATTTCTAAAGGTGTAGCGGCGTTCGATAAACGATAAATTCCGGGCTGTGCCAAACTAGTCGCTGTCAATTGAGAAAGTGATATTGCTTGATCCATTCGATTTGCACCTACTGAAAAATCCCAAGAGAAATTATCTGATCGATCATTGTAGTTCAATAAGAAATCGGTGTTGTTCTCGCGAAAAGATACAGAATGTTCGGCATAAGCTCCTTTTACAAATCGGTTCGAACTATAAGCTCTACGTAATTCTCTTTTTTCGCTCGAGAAGTCCATTCCTGAGCGAACTGTTAAACTTATTTTTTCCGAAAAGGCATATTTCGCAACTAAATTTCCAATCATTCTGTCCCGATTGAATGAGTTTCTATTTTCATGCATTATGAAATACGGATTGTCGAAATACGTGTAGTTATATGAATATTGTTGCAAACCCTCTAAGCCAGGTTGCCAATAATCTTTCAAGGAGTTGATGTTCATTGATCTCGGTCCCCAAGCAACTAAAGAATAATTCAAATTTTCAGAACCATAGCCTGAACCTGGTCGGTTGTCGCTGTTTGAGTTGATGTAATTGATATTCGTTGTGATTTTCAATCGGTTTATTGGTTGAAAATTGATTTTCATAGAAATGTTTTTGCGTTTCAAGTCAACACCAGGAATAATAGATTGACTATTCATGTCTGTTACTGAAAATCGAACGTCACCTTTTTCAAAGCCATTTGAAATCGATAGATTATTAATTAAAGTAAAACCAGTTTGATAGAAATCTTTCAAATTGTCGGGATTCGATTTGAACTCGGTTGGCGTAATTGGAGCGCCACCGTGAACAGCAACATCTCCACCTCGAACGATTGTTCCATCTGGCAATGTTACTGGACTGTCAAATTGCGCAATTAAAGTTCCTTGGTCTAGTTGTGGTCCCCAAGAATAGGTAATGTTGTCATTTGTTCCACCGCCAAGACCGTCTTTGAACTCAAACTTCCCACTATTTCCTTGTCCATAGGTATTTTGGAATTCAGGTAATCTAAAAGCTTGATCCATGTAGGTTGTGCTGTTGAAACTAATTCCTAGACCACGTTGTTTATTTCCTGTTTTAGTAGTAATAATTATAACACCATTTGATGCGCGTGTTCCGTAAAGAGCCGCAGCACTTGGTCCTTTCAAAACCGTCACCGAAGCGACGTCGTCAGCGTTTATTTCCATTCCACCATTTCCAAAATCAATTTCTTGAAAACCAGCTGCCGCATCAGATGTTGGGTTGATAACCGTATTGTTATTGATTATTATCCCGTCTACAACAAATAATGGATTGTTATTGGTAAAAGAAGACTCGCCTCGAATAGTGATTTTTGCAGAAGAACCAACCCCAGTTCCACCAGAAGTAATTGTTACACCAGCAACTTTTCCCGTTAATCCATCTAAGAAATTTGGCGACTTCACTTCTGAAATTTCTTTGGCATTTAAGCTTTGAACTGCATAACCGAGTTCTTTATTTTTTCGCTCTAAACCAAGTGCTGTGACGATTACTTCTCCAACTTCTTGAGCAGCTGATTTTAAAGAAAACGTAAGCTTGTTTAAGCCATTCAAAGCAATTTCTAGTTTGTCGTAACCGAAATAGTTAGCGATTAACGTTGCGTTTTTATCACTTGTCGTGATAATGAACATACCGTTTTCATCTGTTATCGTTTTATTTACAGTGCCTTTTTCTTGGATACTTGCTCCAGGAATACTTAAACCAGTCCTATTATCTCGGACGAAACCTGTTACTTGAGAAAACGCAACAATATTTACAACACACAGAAAAACTGTGAGTAAAAATTTTATCATAATTATTTTTAAAAGGTTTGTACTTCGCTAATTCTGAAAATAAAGAGGTCCTCTGGGTGGACCACGAAGAACCAGAGACTTAATAGTTGTTGAAACTAAATTGGGTGCGGTGTAGTTGAAATAAACGCTCGTTAATTGACAGACGATTTTTTGAAGTAATTTGCGAAAAAAGTTTTTTATTTTACCAATTTTCAAATACGATTGTACGTCCTTGAAATTATTAATATCAATTAATTCTGAAAGTAGGTGAAGCGATAAATTCGATTTTTGTGATTGCCGAATAAACTCCAATAACAGACCTTTGTTTTGCCAAGGAAGTTTCGAAAAAGAGAGAAAACT
>JBDNIA010000525.1:0-3557 GCA_041688525.1 Crocinitomicaceae bacterium
CTTTAGAATGGCACAACCTTTGTCATAATGTTTCACCACTTAGTACAGGCGAAATTTAGAGTGATTTTTAACTCACTTTTTTCTAGACTGACACATTGGCGCAAATAAAGACACAATATTTTATGAACGATATATTTGATAATACACTTTTGCATTTTTCTGGAGCAGCAGATCAAGATGCAGAATTTATACCCTTGATAACCTCAGAAGAAGAGGAATCGATGAACAAACAGGAATTCGGTGATGAATTGCCTATCCTTTCTCTTCGCAACAATGTTCTTTTCCCTGGAGTTGTTATACCAATCACCGTGGGACGTGATAAATCTATAAAATTGATTCAAGATGCTAATAAAGGGAATAAAATAATTGGGGTTGTTTCTCAGATAGATCAAGACGAGGAATCACCTGAATTTTCCGATTTGCATTCTGTTGGAACTGTTGCTCAAATTGTACGTTTACTAAAAATGCCCGATGGAAGTTCTACGGTGATTATTCAAGGTAAGCGTCGTTTCAAAATGATTGAGCAAACACAAAGCGAACCTTACTTAAAAGCAAAAATAGAAATGCTTTCAGAAGGGAAATTTGACACAAAAAATAAGAAACTTGGCTTGATGATAGAAAATATTAAAGGGCTCGCCTTGCAAATTATTCGCGATAGCCCAAATATTCCGTCAGAAGCTTCTTTTGCTATTGGAAATATCGACAGTCCAACATTTTTAGTGAATTTTATTTCTTCTAATATGAACGCTGACGTTTCTAAAAAACAGGACATGTTGGAGGAATTGGACATGGCGAAACGTGCCGCTAAAATCATGGAACATCTTGAAATGGAATCGCAAATGCTCGATATGCGCAATGAGATTCAGCAAAAGGTCAAGAAAGATTTAGACAAACAACAGCGCGAATACTTTTTGCAACAACAAATGCGAACGATTCAAGAGGAACTCGGTGACAATCCTTTTCAAGATGATGTAAATGATTTGGAGGAACGCTCAAAAGTAAAAAAGTGGGGTGAAAAAGAACAGAAATTATTCCGAAAAGAATTAGACAAATTACAACGCATGAACCCGCAAGGTGCTGAGTACTCGGTTCAGTTGAATTACCTCGATTTGATTTTAGATTTGCCATGGAATCATTTTTCCAAAGATAATTTGGATTTAAAACGTGCGGAAAAAATCCTCAATCGAGACCATTATGGGTTGGAAGATGTTAAAGAGCGAATATTAGAATATTTGGCTGTGTTGAAGTTGAAGAATAACATGAAAGCACCAATCCTTTGTTTCTATGGACCTCCCGGTGTTGGAAAAACTTCTCTTGGTAAAAGTATAGCTGAAGTATTAGGAAGAAAATATATTCGAATGTCATTAGGTGGATTACACGATGAAAGTGAAATTCGCGGACACAGAAAAACTTACATTGGCGCCATGCCAGGCCGTGTTATACAACAATTAAAAAAGTCGGAATACTCCAATCCTGTTTTCGTTTTAGATGAAATTGATAAATTAGGACGAAGTAATCACGGCGATCCGTCATCTGCATTGTTGGAAGTTTTAGATCCTGAACAAAATCACAGTTTCTATGACAATTACCTAGAAACAGAATACGATTTATCTAAGGTCATGTTTATAGCCACAGCGAATGATTTATCACAAGTCCAAGGTCCTTTGCGCGATAGAATGGAAATCATTGAGGTAAGCGGATATACAGTAGAAGAGAAAATAGAAATAGCGAAACGACATTTGATCCCAAAACAGCTGGATGAGCACGGGTTAACGAAAAAAGACTTTACTATTGATATGAAATTATTAGAGAAAGTTGTTGAAGGCTACACAAGTGAATCTGGAGTGCGTGGCTTGGATAAGAAGATAGCGAAATTAGTTCGTAATCGTGCCAGACAAAAAGCCATGGATATAGAATTTATCCCGAAAATTACTGAAGCTGATATGTTCGAATTTTTAGGCGCAAATCGCGAACGCACCAAATACAACAACAATAAAGTAGCCGGGGTTGTAACAGGTTTAGCATGGACAAGCGTTGGAGGAGATATTCTATTTATTGAATCTTCTATTACCAAAGGGAAAGGTAAGTTAACACTGACAGGTAACTTAGGTGATGTCATGAAAGAATCAGCGGTCATAGCTTTAGAATATTTAAAAGCACATTCACATTGGTTCAACTTAGATCAAGCTTTGTTTGACGAACACAATGTTCACGTTCACGTGCCGGAGGGCGCAACACCAAAAGATGGACCAAGTGCTGGAATAACTATGCTGACTTCCTTAGCGAGTTTGTTTACCCAACGAAAAGTGAAACAGAATTTGGCAATGACGGGCGAAATAACACTTCGTGGAGATGTTTTGCCTGTTGGCGGAATCAAAGAGAAAATTTTAGCCGCAAAACGGGCGAAAATAACTGAAATAATTCTCTGTGAGAAGAATAGAAAAGACATTGAAAAAATTAAAGTGGACTATTTAAAAGGCTTGACATTCCATTTTGTGAAAACAATGCGTGAAGTTTTAGATATTGCTTTGACGGGTGAGCTGGTTGATAATGCAGTGAAAATTGAAATGTCGAAAAAGAAAGAAATAGTTTAGACAATAGTTGGAATACTTTTTCGAATACCAACTAGAACGAAAAAGTATAGGTTTTGAATAGCATGTGACAAAATAAGAGACTTTCTTTTTTGAGTCCAATATTTTTAATTATTCAAAACGTAACTTTTTTTCTAGAATCCGTTCAATACTATTGGTACAATTGTTGCGTTAAAGCAATTAATTTACATAGATGAACATGATTAAACTTTACCTGGTGATAGGTGCTTTTTCTTTATTTTCTTTTCAATTTCTTGCCCAGGATGTGGAAATTAACGAAGCTTGCAACCCTCCATCAAAGAAAACTCAGAAGCTGATAAGTAACGCTTTAGAAGCTGAAAGTATTCAAACTGCCGTAGATAATTTCAATAAAGCGCTGGAGGCAGAACCGGATAATGCCACTTCCTACTACGAATATGGAATCTATGCCTTCAATCAAGGAATGGAATACTATCAGAGCGATGATTCACCAGCAAGAGGCGATCGAAGTTTTGTAAAAGCAGAACAGATGTTTAAGGAAGTTCTCGATCGTTGCGAAGAATATAACGCGGGTACTTTTTATTATTTGGGCGTTGTGAAATATTTGCAAAAAGACAAAGAATCGGCTATTGCATGGTTTGAGAAGTTTTTAGCTTATAAAAATGACGATAACAACAGGTTTCCAAACGATTATGGAAAAATGCTTTCGGATTCCAAAGGTGTTTTGAATGAAATGAAAACAGAAGAAATTGCTCAGAAAGAAGCGATTATTACTGTGCCTTATTTGCCATTTCGAGTTCAAAATGTTAGTTCAACAAATGACGAGTACTTTCCAATGATCTCCCCCGATAATGAGATAATGTTTTATACTCGGAAATTAGACAAAAGAAATTTAGGTGATATGGTCAGTAATATAGTTGAAGAATTCACTTTTTCTTACCGCTCAGATGTGCGAACTCCTTTCGATAAAGGCGTAGCATTTAAGGC
>JBDNIA010000076.1:0-9130 GCA_041688525.1 Crocinitomicaceae bacterium
ATAAATGAAACATTTTTTAATCATCGGAGGTGGCATTGCTGGAGCTTGCGCTGCCGACCAACTTTTGGAACGGAGTTGTCAGGTTACTTTAATTGATTCCGGCGAAAATCATAGCTCAAGAATTGCCGCTGGTCAGGTAAATCCAATCGTTTTTCGCCGAATGACAAAAAGCTGGCGGGTAGACGATTTTCTTCCTTATGCTAGAAGCTTCTATAAAAATCTAGAAGCAGAAACGAACACGACAATTGTTGTAGAAAAACCTATCCGTCGACTTTTCGCACATGAACAAGAGCGTGATGAATGGCTAAAACGTCAAGATAAGCCAGAATTTGAGCCTTATTTAAAAACACTGACCGAAGAGGACATGAATTTTGCTTCTGCTAAAAACAATTGTGGTTCAGGCTTGGTAAAACAAAGTTTTTACGTCAATTCCGAAATATTTTTAGCGGCGATAGAAAATAGAATAAAAAATCATCCGAACGGAAAATGGTTGGAGACAAATATTGATTACTCAACTATTAATCCAAAAGATACTTCATGGAGTGGAACTCAATACGACGGTATTCTGTTTTGTGATGGATATTTAAACATGCACAACCCCCACTTCAATTTCATACAAATCGACCAAACCAAAGGTGAGGTTTTGACCGTGCAATCCGACATTCATTCGAAGGAATCTTTGAATAGACGATGTTTTATCTTGCCTCAAGAAAATGGTGAATATCGTGTGGGTTCGACTTATGAATGGGATTGTCCAGATACAACACCAACAGAAAAAGCGAGACTAGAAATAGAAGCCAACTTGGAATCTTTAGTAGAAAACAAATTCAAAGTTGTTGACCATGTAGCTGGAATTCGGCCAACAACAAAAGACCGTCGACCAGCAATGGGCAAACACCCAGAAATAAAAGGATTTTATCTTTTTAATGGTTTAGGCGCGAAAGGATATTTGCTTGCACCTTTGCTTGGAAAGGAGATGGTTGACTTTATTCTAGACAAAAAACCTCTGCACGAAGAGCAGGATTTACGTCGATACTGTTAATGTTTCCAAATAGCGTGTAGGGATTTAGCCTAAAGAGAATCAAATCCTTAACTTTGCAAATCAATTAATACAATAATTAAAATTCAATAATATGTACCCAGCAGAATTAGTTGCACCCATGAAGCAAGATCTTACTTCAGTAGGATTTGAGTCATTAATCAGTGCCGAAGAAGTAGATAATACCATTAAAAATACAGCCGGAACTTTGTTGGTCGTAGTAAATTCAGTTTGCGGTTGCGCAGCAGGAAATATGCGTCCAGGCGTTAAGATGTCAGTTACAGGAGATAAAAAACCATCAAAAATGACGACTGTCTTTGCTGGAGTTGACAGTGAAGCAGTAGCGCAGGCGAGAAAATATTTCTTGCCTTACCCTCCAAGTTCACCTTCTATCGCTTTGTTTAAAGACGGGCAATTGGTTCACTTTTTAGAGCGTCACCACATTGAAGGCGGAACAGCAGCTATGATTTCTGACAATTTACAGGAAGCGTACAAGCAGTTTTGCTAAGAAATTCTTTTCCATTAAAAGAAAAGCCAACTGTAACTCGGTTGGCTTTTTTGGTTTCCCGAATTATTTCTACAAAGGTTACAAGTCTCTTTTATTCAACAAAAAAGACAAGGCTATTTCGTGACATGCGCTGTTGAATCCTATAAAGGCAGGACTAACATTGTATGCGTACGAATAAGTTAGTCTATATTTTGCAAGAAATGCATAACCAACAGTGTTTATCCAGACTTGGTTAACGTTTCCTTTTAATCCTGAGCCGAAACCGGTACCCATAGAAATTTGGTTTTAATTTGGGCATTGCCCTAAGTTTTAAGGGTCGAAAACCGTCTATAGCATAAAAACAGGCGTTTGGTGTTAGGTTTATATTTTCACTAATTCGAAATGTATAGGCCGCGAATGCTAAGAAATAAGGCTTTCTATAATGCGAAGTGCTGATAAGGCGATTCCCTAAAAAGTGGTTGTAAGATGCGGCAAGACTCAATTTTTTACTACGACATGCTAGACCTGCATCTGTCGACATAAACTGTTGATTGCGTTGTGTTATTAAAGCATTTTCCCTTAACTCGAAGAACGAGTCTTGCCGAACACCCAAACCCAAACCACCCGAAAGAATATTATTTTCTCCTAATTGAAATTGACGATTGGCTGCCCCTTTTAAATCCACACATTGTATTTATTATTCGTCAAAATAACACTCGAAAAGTTTTCAAAATTCACTCCTAAACCAATCTTGTATTTTTCCAAATAAGTAGAATAACTTCCCAACATTCCTCTTTCATAAAAGACAGTATTTGAACCCAGAAAATTTAACCACACAGTTACTTCATGTTTATAAAACAGCCCTTTTGTAGCGGTATTCTCCTGATTTTGATAATTCCAAAATTGGGTCAATTGTGCAAAAGAGCTTGTTGAAAGCAAGAAGAAAAGAATGATAACAATTCGCAATGTTTTCGTGGTAAAGTGTTGAAGGTAGAGACTTATCTTAAAAACAGCAAACTCCTAGTAAAAGTTACAGGCTTGAAAAATGAAATAACAAAACGCCCGACCAATTTCTTGACCGGGCGTTTTTTCTAACCACTAAACATTAAACCACTAAACATTAAACCACTAATCGTCTATCTATTGCTTGATCACGCGCTGTGTTGTGTTTCCATTCATCAACAAATAAACACCGCTTGTCAAGTTTGACATATCTATTTTTACTGTCGATGACGTCATGTTAATTTTCTGAATTTCTTTTCCATAAAGATCAACCAATCGCATTATTGTTTCATTGTTGAAGTTCTCAACTTGAATCGTCAATTCAGACTTTGTAGGATTTGGGAATAGTGAGAATTGTGTTTCTTCTTTTAATTCATCCAAACCTAATGTAGTTTGCATGCATTCCGATCCACGTATAATTTGACCTCTTACCTCACCGTTTGCGTTTGCAACTGTGTGCACATTAACATACATTGCGTTATTTCTGAACTTTAACTCTGCGGCTGCATTCATTGGTGTTGCGTCATCAGCTGTTAGATAACCATAAGCGCCATCGAAGTTAGAAGTTGACGCAAAAAAAGCTGATAAATCAAACTCAATGCCGCCGTTCATTCCTGCCGCTGCGTTGTGAATATGAGAACTTGCTATTGGTCCTGATAAATCCTTAACTACAACCATTACATGCGCATTATTTCTTTCTCTTGAAATGGTAACAATTCCTCCTCCGCTTGCCAAAGTAGAAACTCCTGGGACTTCCTGATCACCACTTAATCGAATAGCATAACCTTCACGAGCAACTCGATTTAATTGTGCTCTAATTTCACCATTCATGTTTGCTGACGTATGCACATTAATATAAATGTTGCTTTCTAAAAACTCACGAATCAAGGTTGGTGTTAAATCTGTTCCAGAAATTGTTCCGGCAATTGTATTTCCAGTTACGTTTCCAGAAAGATCAACAACGACACCACCGTTTGTTCCAGCAGCTGCATTGTGTAAATGGGCTCCCATTATTGCTCCACTCAAACCATTGATTTGAACTGAATAATTGATAGCTGTAAATGAACTGTTCATTGAAAATTGTGCTGTTCCCGTCGCTGTAGTTGTAACTGCTGGCACTTCTTGAGCACCTGTTAAAAAGCCATCAAAAGCAATTTGATTATCATACATAACTTGACCTCTAATTTCACCGTTCATGTTTGCTGAAGTGTGAACATTGATATAAATGTTTCCTGCTGCTAAGTCATCCGTAAAACCTACAATTGCAGATACGTCCGCAATTCCAACAATTGAATTACCCATGATACTCCCAGTTAAATCAACAACTACTCCGCCATTCACTCCCATTGCAGCCATGTGCAAATGCGCTCCCATGATAGAACCACTTAATCCGTCTGTTGTTACCCAGTACATTAGTTTTTTCTTATCCAAAGACAAATTGAAAACACCAGCCCCTAAAGCCGCTGTTGCAACTGCTGGAACTTCTTGAGGACCATTCATTGCTGTTCTATAAGGAAAATCTGATTCCAGTTTTACTTGACCTCTAATTTCACCATTTGGATTAGGAACTGTATGAGCGTTAACATAAATTCCACCTGTAATCATATCGGAAATTAAAGATGCTGTTAAAGATGCACCTGTGATTACCGCTTGCACATTTCCATTTACTAGAAATGGCGTTAAATCTAGTGCAACTCCTCCTGTTTGTCCAGCAACTCCATTGTGCAGGTGAATCCCGTTAACTGCTGTTGGTGTGCCTGCCATGTAAACAGAAACACATAATGTGTCGCGAGTTCCGTTTAAAGTAAAAACAGCCACTCCTTGTCCATCTGTTGTAACCGCTGGAACTTCTTGTCCGCCATTCATTCTAGCAGAAAATGTCAATTTATCTCCCAGATGTGCAGCAAAACTAGTGCTTACTGTCGTTATTGTAAGAATTGATCCTACAAATAGATTTTGTATAATTTTTTTCATGTCTCTATATTTATTTAAATAAAAACAGCGCCCAAAGTTTGGCCGCCGTTAATCTAATTTACATTTTTGGTAATACTACTTTATCAATTACATGAATTACTCCATTTGATTGATATACATCGTAAGTTGTGATGTTAGCAACTCCTCCGTTTTCATCTGTCAACGTAATGTTGTGTTTCCCGTTCATCATTGCAATCAATATTCCGCCTGAAACTGTTTTAATTTTCGCAGCACCTTTTCCTGCTTTGATCATTTTTTCGATTGCATCGAAATCGAAACTTCCAGAAACTACGTGGTATGTTAATACCGTTTGTAGTGTTTTGATATTTTCTGGTTTCAATAAGGTTGCTACTGTTCCATCAGGCAAATTCTCAAAAGCATCATTTACGGGTGCGAATACTGTGAATGGGCCTGCTGTTTGCAAAGTCGCAACTAAATCTGCGGCTTTTACTGCCGCTACTAATGTTGTGTGGTCTTTAGAATTAACTGCATTTTCCACAATGTTCTTTTTCGGATACATTGCTTCTCCTCCTACATTAACTGTTTGTCCAAATGTTGCTGAACTAAAAAGGAATATTGTCGCTGCAATTGCTCCTACGGTTTTACTTGCTTTTTTCATCTTGTTTGTGTTTTTACGTTTGTTTAGAATACCTACGCCATGGATTGGAGTTTGGATTTTTGAACAGCAAATAAAATTTTAAAGCTTTGTTTTTAAGGTATTTAACTAGGTAATTATTTTATATTCAGTTTGTATATCCTGCTGTTTTGGCTAAAGCCGATTGACATTTATTTTTGTAAGAGAGGGTTAAAACCCTCTCCATTAGAAAAGCAATGAATATTATTTTCTGTAAAATATATTTTGAAAATTCTGCAAATTAAAAAACTGTTCGACTTTAACCATTAAAAAAGTGCAACCCTTTCGAATTACACTTTCTTAACAAATTTCATTTCTACTTATACGCCAACGTTACCAATAACGAACAATTGATCAAGATTTGGTGTTGGGCTTCCGCCTTTTTTCTCTAAAGTAATTGCGAAAGCTTGAACGTCTTTAATGTTGGCTTTTCTAGATATCGCTTTTGGATTTCCATTCAAATCCAAAACACCTAAATCGACAGGTTTTCCATCTACAATTGCCCACAATTGGTATTGTTTTTCATTTGGTGTTTGCGGAAGATTCATTCCTGTCAACATCATTTTACTTTCGTCTTGGTTCCAATACACTTTTACTTTCGCTTCTGTACTAACAGGTGTTCCAGCTAAGGCAATGGTAATTGTTTTGTCGTTCGTAAGAAATTCGCTTTCCTCATTAAATACCCCTAATTCTAATTGCAAATCGGCAAGTAAAGCTTGTTTTTCGTTTAAAGCCGCCTCTTTTGCGCTTAATGTTTGCTGTACGTCATTGAATTGATTGTTTCGCATTATAAACAACCCTGCGGCTCCAACCAATAATATTATAGCAGAGGCAGCCAGCCATTTCAATCCTGAGGATTTCTGTGGAGCTTCTTTTGCTGGCAATGTTATAATTTTTGCAGATTGATCTTTCGACTTGCCTGATGCTTCCGCATGTATTGCGGCCATAACTTTGCCTTTCAATTCTGCAGGCAATTCTTTTTTCCAACTTTCGCTTAATTCCTCTAAATTTTGCTGCACCACAAAAAGGTGTTCTTGCAACTCAGGGTAAATATGGGACATGCATTCCACCTCCCGACGCTCCTGGTCGCTGACAACACCGAGAACGTAGCTCTCTATTATTCCTGACGATATGTATTCTTTTATATCCAAATCAATAAAAATAAAACGAACCATTTTTTCAACTCTTGAATAGCTGCACGAATTCTCGTTTTCACTGTTCCTAGCGGAATTCCAAGTTCATCTGAAACTTCCTGTTGGGTAAAACCCTTGAAATATATGTACTCAACCAATATTCGTTGGTCTTCATTTAAATTATAAACCAAAGCAGCAATACCAATAGTATCAATGTTGTGGGCTGCACCATCACTGATATGTACGCTATTTTCTATGTCTTGGATTGATGCCGGGTTCTCTTTCTTAACTTTTCGAAGGAAATCAATTGCTGTATTCCTTGTTATATTAAGCATCCAGGTGAAAAATGTTCCTTTTGAACTATCGTAAGACTCTACTTTTTTCCAAATTTTTACGAAGCTATCTTGGACAATATCTTGCGCAATTTCATCCGAACGCACAATTTTCGATACCACACCCGTACATTGCTGAAGCAAAACGATCGTAAACTTCACCCATAGCACTTTCGTCTCTCAATTTGAGACGATCAACCAAGGCTAAAATTTCTATTTGTGCTTTTTCTTTCAACTCGCCGAAAATACGGAATTTAAACAAGAATCACTTTGCATTTATCCGCATCATTGTTTGGGAACAAAAAAGGAGACTTTTCAGCCTCCTTTAATTTTTATTCTAATTTCTGAACCCAAACTGTTGGGTATTTCGATGTGCGTTTAATTCTTTCAACCATCGCAGGGTCTCTTTCTGGGTCAAACAATACATACACTTCTCTTACGTTTAGTTTAGAATTATAAATGATTTTTGTGTCTACCTTATCTTCCGTGACACTTTTTTCTTTCCAACTAATCGCGTTTTCTTTTACTCCGAAAGCACCGATGACAACATAGAACCCTTTTGGAGGTACATTTCCCTCTTCGTCCTCAAAATCTTCTGATCTTGCTGTTCTATACGTTCCACGAACCGACTCTGCCGTAGGTTCATTTTCATTCATTCTACTGTTCTCACTCACCGCTTTCAAGCGTTTCATTTCTTCTTGGTTCTTTTTAAGTTCTTCCGATGCCTTCTTAAGCTCTGCATTGACTTTCGCTTCAAGCATCTTCAAACTATCTATTTCTTCTTGTTGAACTTCTGATTCGTCTTTCAACTCTTGATCAGCAACCTCCATGTTCTTATTCCACTCCTTTTGTTCTTTCCATCTATCCCCGAAGTGATAGGTTAACAAAAACTCAGAAGACCTTTTCGAGTAATCATTTACCACGCCTGCTGAAAAATTTTGCGCATAGCCAGCTGATACGTTTTTGTATCGAACACCGGCGCTAACTCCAATAGCATATGTGCTGTGATAAGTTACGCCAAACCAACCAATGTTAGCTGCATCAATAACTAAATTACCGTCCCACTGCAAGGGGGCGCCTTTCACGCTTCGAACAACGGCCATTGGGTATACCTTTATACCTTTGGATTCATTAATCCAAAAATCATACTTTAAAGAACCTCTATAATGTTGAACATTCGATAGCGCCAATGTTTGTCCGGAGTTTGTTGTAACCGTTGGGTTGTTGCCTAATAATTGTGGTATTGCAAAGCCTGCCTGCAAGCCTTTCCATTCAAATCCTAATCCAAAATCCGCGTTGAATACCGTCCTATTCACTCTAGGACCAAATAAAATAGGATCCAACTCGTTCACAACCTGCGCATTCGCAAAATCAATACTCTGATTTTGAACACCAACAGCCAAACCAAAATTTAGTCTCGCATCAGTGCTGATTTTCATTCTGTAAGCGTAATTAACCATTGCGCTTGTGTTTGACAAAATATCCGTCTGATCGCGGTAAGCAATTATACCTAAACCCATTTTGCCCTGCGCCGTCTGTCCGTCAACAGATAAATAGCTCGTTTGTGGGCTGCCTTGCAAACCCGTAAACATACTTCTGTGAGAAACAACTGCCTTGGCATATTCTGATTGACCCGTAAAAGCAGGATTCAACGTTATCATGTTCTGATAATATTGAGTACTTAATGGTAATTGTTGCGCCCTAGCCTGACAAGCAGAACCCAAAATTAAAAGCATTGAAAATATATGTGTCTTTTTCATGGTCTTTTTCTTATTGCTCATTTCTAAGAATGGTTACTGCACCTTTCAAAATTTGACTTGTGGAAGAGAATTTAACTAAATAATAATACGTCGCTTCTGGCAGCTTATTACCCTTGAAGGTCCCGCCCCACGAATTATCGTAAGCTGAATTTTCATATACTACTTGACCCTCTCTATTAATAACAGTCACTCCAGTATTCGGGAACAAACCTAAATTAGGTATTTCCCATGTATCATTAAAACCATCACCATTTGGTGAAAATAAATTCGGAATGAATAATTCAACATCTGAATTCACCGTAACAGTTGCAGGCAAACTAGCAACGCAACCATAGTCATCCACAACAGTTATTGTATATGTTGTGGTCGAAGAAGGCGTTGCAACAGGATTTGAAATTATATCATTGGACAAAGTGGTATTTGGTGTCCAAATGTAACTTATTAAATTATCTCCCAGGGAATATAAATCTACACTTTGACCTAGGTTTATAGTTGTGTCTGGTCCTGCAATGAAGTTTTCAACTCCGGCAGAAACGGTAATGTATCCAACAGCAAATGTAGTGCCACAGGGTCCTGAAAACTGCAAGGTATAATGGAACGAACCTGTAATTGTAGATGTGCCTGTTATAACCAATAAGTTGGGAACACCTGCAATATATGTGCTAATTATGCCCGGAGGTAGATCTAAAACCAAAACTGGGCCGCCAACAACATAAACAATACTATCGATAGCAGTATTCAAACAAACCTTCTGATCATTTGTAAAAGG